>CALKIP010000187.1 GCA_937995995.1 uncultured bacterium | reverse complement strand
GGCCGTGCGCACCGAAGCAGGTGTTCGCCATGGCGCCGCCGATCAGGAGCCGTTCGACGCGCGGGCGCAGGTTCTCGATGACGTCGATCTTGCCGGAGATCTTGGCGCCGCCGAGGATGGCCACGAAGGGGCGCTCCGGCGATTCGAGCGTCTGGCCGAGGAAGCGCAGCTCGCGCTCCATGAGGAGGCCGGCCACCGCGGGGCGGCCCTCTTCACGCATGACTTCCGCGACACCGCACGTCGAGGCATGTGCACGGTGCGCCGCGCCGAAGGCGTCGTTCACGTAGACATCGGCCAGGCCTGCGAGCGCCTCGCTCAACTCCTCGTCGTTCGTCTCCTCGCCCGGCAGAAAGCGAATGTTCTCGAGGATCAGGATCTGGCCCGCCCCGAGCGTGTCCGCCGCACGGTGTGCTTCGGGGCCGACCACGTCCTTCACGAAGTGGACGGGCACGTTCACGAGTTCCGTCAGGCGCTGCACCGCGGGCTCGAGCGAGTACTCGTCCTTCCACTGGCCCTTCGGACGCCCAAGGTGCGAGACGAGGACCACACGGGCCTCTCGCTCGAGGAGGTAGGACAACGTGGGGAGTGTCGCACGGATCCGGGTGTCATCCGTGACCCGCCCGTCGTCGAGCGGCACGTTGTAGTCGACACGCACCAGAACCCGCTTGCCCCGGAGCGTGGAGTCCGGCAGATCCTTCAGCGTCTTCGTATTCATCTGGCAATCATCCGTGACTGCGGCGCCCATGCCGCGAAATCGCTCTTGCCGGGTCGGCCCGGCCGCATGCGGCGCGTAACGTAGCGGAGCCGCACGACCAGGATCAAGACTCGTCCCGGAACGGCGGGAAGAAGTCGTCGAGCGCCTCGGCGACCTCGCCCGGTGCCTCCCAGTTGGGTGAGTGGCCGGCCGCCTCGATCCACCGAACGCGAACCTGTGGGATGAGCCGGCTCGCACGCTCCGCGTGCGCCGCAGGGAAGAAGGCATCTCTGCGCCCCCACACGACGAGCGTGGGTTGGCACAGCGAGACGAGCTCGGTATCGCTCAACCATTCTCGTTGGCCCCGAATTCCGGCGAATACGCGGTGCGCACGGGCGAGGATCGAGGGATCCGAAGCCACTGCGGAGCGGTGCAGATACTCCACGAGTGCCGGCTCCACCGCAGGATCGAGTGGCTGGCCCGCAGTGAGGAAGCGACGCAGGGCGAAGCGTGTGCCCCTGCGGCTCGGACGCAGAATCAGGGGCCCGAGAACCCGAAGCCCGATCGCACGCACGGCCATGGGCATCTCACGCCCCAGCCCTGCCGAGTCGATCAGGGCGAGGCGCTCGACCCGTGATTCCCGGCGCTGAGCCATCCGCAACGCCACGAGTCCGCCGAACGACGTTCCCGCAACGCCGCACTTCTCTATGCCGAGGCGCTGCAGCCAGGCATCGAGGATGTCCGCCACCTGCATACCCAGTGGACGCCGGGCCTCCACTGGACCCGAGAGGCCGAACCCTGGCAGGTCGGGTACCAATACCCGCCTCCCCTCGGAGAGCCGACCGAGTATTCCGTACCAGTTCGCGGCGCCGCCTCCGGCACCATGGATCAGAATGACGGCCGGGCCGCGGCCCACCTCCAGATAATGGAAGCGCCGCCCCTCCAACTCCAACCACCGAGAGTCGGCATCCACCCCGGCGACCAGGAGCAAGTCTCGCATGGCCTTCTCCACGGCGCGCCGGTTGGAATCGACGACGGTCTTCTTCATCCCTCCCCTTCCGCCTCAACGCAATGCGGCCACGGATTC
This sequence comes from uncultured bacterium, assembly GCA_937995995.1. Taxonomy (GTDB): domain Bacteria; phylum Gemmatimonadota; class Gemmatimonadetes; order Longimicrobiales; family RSA9; genus CALBZE01. The sequence continues at coordinate 40,915 of CALKIP010000187.1, read as the reverse complement.
GCGGTCCCGTGGCCGCCCGGCTCGACATCGCCCGGCTCGAATATGACAGGTCGTTAGCGGCGGACGTGGACGTCCGCCACCTGGACGGAAAGGTGCACCGAGTCTGCCCCGCGTGGATACACCACGAGTAGCGTTTCGCAGTAGCTGCACTCCACCACCGCGCGCTCCTGTCCACGCTCGATGACGGCCAAATCTCTGTGACGGCATACGGGACAGCGATAAGTCCCGTGGTGCTCCTGGCCCAACTGGGGCATTGCACACCTCCATCGCCGGGGAGAAGGTCCGAACGAGTTCGATGTGCCAGATGCATGCCATGCGACGAAGTCGGCCCCCGGTGCTGGGCACCGGGGGCCGACTGCTGGCGTCCGCGTGTGGACGGACGCCGGTTCGATGGTACGCGAGCGCTCGAAACGACATGAGCGCTCGCGCCCTATGGTGGTGCATCTACGCTACATGCGCTCCGCGACGTAACGTGCCAGGTCCACACAGCGGTTGGAGTAGCCCCACTCGTTGTCGTACCACGAGAGGACCTTCACCAGCCGGTCCTCGATGACGTAGGTCGAGAGGAGGTCGACGATCGAGCTGGCCGGGTGACCGGTGTAGTCGATGCTGACGAGTGGCTCATCCGAGACGCCAAGGATGCCCTTGAGCCGCCCCTCGGCCTCCTTGCGGAAGGTCTCGTTGATCTGATCCACGTCGACCGACGTGTCGAGCTCTGCGGTCAGGTCGACGATGGAAACGTCCGGCGTGGGCACGCGCATAGAGATGCCATCGAGCTTGCCCTTGATCTCGGGGATCACGAGCGCGGTCGCCTTTGCTGCGCCGGTGGTCGTGGGGATGATCGACATTGCGGCGGCGCGTGCGCGGCGCAGGTCCTTGTGCGGCAGATCGAGGATCCGCTGGTCATTGGTGTAGGCGTGAACCGTGTTCATGAGGCCACGGTTAAAGCCGAAGTTGTCGAGCAGGACCTTGACGACCGGGGCGAGGCAGTTCGTGGTGCAGCTCGCGTTGCTGATGATGTTGTGCTGCGCGGGATCGTACTTGTCCTGATTGACACCGAGGACGATCGTGATGTCCTCGTTCTTGGCCGGTGCGGTGATGATGACCTTCTTCGCGCCGGCATCGAGGTGAGCGGAGGCGATCTCGGCGTTGGTGAAGCGGCCGGTCGCCTCGAAGACGATGTCGACCTCGAGGTCCTTCCACGGCAGCTTGCCGGGCTCCTTCTCACTGGTCACCCGGATCTCGTCACCATCGACGAGGAGTCCGTTCTCGGTCGTCTCGATCGTGCCCGGATAGGTGCCGTGCACGGAGTCGTACTTGAGGAGATGGGCCAGCGTCTCGTTGTCGGTGAGGTCGTTGACCGCCACAAAATCCAGATCGGCGCCGGACTTCTTCGCGGCACGGAGGATGTTGCGACCGATGCGGCCGAAGCCGTTGATTGCCACACGGGTTGCCATGTGCGACTCCCGGGTCAGGTTGTGGTTAGCCGACGCACATCGAGTGCGCGAGCGAACGTGACTATACTGACACAACGAGCGCCGGCCGAAACCAGGGTGCGCGCGCACTCCACGGCCGTTGCGCCCGTTGTGAGGACGTCGTCCACCAGGAGGCAGTGCTGGCCGGCGAGTGCGGCTCGGGCCTGCCTGGCGGGCCGAAACGTGCCTGCCACGTTAGCCGTCCGGGCGGCCGGTTGCAAGACCGTCTGCGTGGTGGTTCCCGGCGCCCGCTCGAGTGCCCCGAGAAGCCGTCGCCCGGTCAGTCGGGCGAAGTGTCTGGCCAGCTGCTCGGCCTGGTTGTAGCCGCGCTCCCGGAGCCGCGTCGATGTGGTAGGGACGGGGACGACCAGACGAGCCTCCTCGCGCACGTCGTCGGGGAGTCGCAGCGTCACCATCCGTTCGGCCATCGGATGGGCCAAGGCATACCAACCCCGATACTTGAGCTGGTGGACGAGGCGGTCCGCAGGAGGCTGCATCAGGCATGCCGAGCGGGCGGCACGCAGCGATGCGGGCCACTCGCCGCACTCACCGCACCGGGGTCCCACCGCCCGCCCCGTCTGGAGTCGTGGCGCCCCACAGCGCTCGCAAAGGGGAGCCGGGACCGGTCGCATCCGGCTCCGACACCTGCGACAAATGAGGCGGGCGCTGTCGCCGGGTGCAATCGGCCCATCGCATCCGAGGCACACAGGTGCAAAGACGAGATCGAGGAGCGAAGCGAATGCGGTGCGCATGGAATCTCCCTCGGGGAAGAGGTCCACACCATGGGGAACCTCTCGGGGCGCAGCCATGGCGGAACTGGACGAATTCCACGACCGGCTCGCCCTTTCCGTATCCACCGAGCAGCTTCGGCCACTCGGCGCAGCTTGTCCCACTACGGGTCGTCCCCAACCCCACACGACCGCCGTGAGCCCCGCCCGGAGTCGTGAGTTCGTTCCTGGGGCAAGCGGACGCGTGTGCCCGGATTGACCCCGAAATGCAAGCAGGTTAGCATATTGGGCTGAGTGTCACCCGTTGGTCCGCCGCCCGGTCAGGGTGGCGTGGAGGCTTTCGTGCTCATCCCAAAGTTGTGGACGACGCTGAGGACGTACGATCGCCATCAGTTCGCGGCGGATCTGACGGCCGGCGTCGTCGTTGGCATCGTCGCCCTTCCTCTGGCCATCGCCTTCGCGATCGCGAGTGGCGTGGGCCCGGAACGGGGCCTGTACACGGCGATCATCGCCGGTCTCCTCATCTCGGTGCTCGGTGGGTCGCGCGTGCAGATCGGTGGCCCGACCGGCGCGTTCATCGTCATCGTATACGGCATCGTCCAGACCCACGGCCTCGAGGGTCTGATGATCGCCACGCTCATGGCCGGTGTAATGCTGATCGGCCTGGGCGTGGCCCGTCTGGGAGGGGCGATCAAGTTCATCCCCTACCCGGTCGTGGTCGGCTTCACGAGCGGCATTGCGGTGATCATCTTCTCCGGGCAGGTAAAGGACCTGCTCGGTCTGGAGATGGATGCGGTCCCGGCGCAGTTCGTCGCGCAGTGGCGTGCATACGCCGGCCACCTCGGCGCAGTGGATCCAGTGACCATTGGCGTCTCCGCCGTAGCACTGGCGATTCTCCTGCTGTGGCCTCGGGTGAGTCGCCGCATCCCCGGACCGTTCGTCGCCCTCGTCGTGACGACGGCGGCCGTGCACCTCTTCAATCTTCCGGTGGAGACGATTGGTGACCGTTTCGGTGAGATCCAGGCGGGGCTACCACGACCGTCGCTTCCCCATGTCTCCCTCGCGCAGGTGGGCGTACTGATCGGCCCTGCCTTCGCCATCGCGATGCTCGCCGCGATCGAGTCACTCCTCTCGGCCGTCGTGGCGGACGGGATGATCGGTGGGCGGCACCGCTCCAACATAGAGCTCGTCGCCCAGGGCGTGGCCAACATCGCCTCGCCGCTCTTCGGCGGGATTCCGGCCACCGGCGCGATCGCGCGCACGGCGACGAACGTCAAGAACGGCGGTCGCACTCCGGTCGCGGGAGTCGTCCATGCCCTCACGCTCCTGCTCATCACGCTCTTCTTCGGGCGCTGGGCCGCGATGATTCCGCTGGCGACGCTGGCCGCGATCCTGGTCATCGTCGCTTACCACATGAGCGACTGGCGCACCTTCCGGGCGGAGCTACGCGCGCCGCGCAGCGATGTCATCGTACTGCTCTCGACCTTCACCCTGACCGTCGTCTTCGACCTCGTAGTGGCGATCGAGGTGGGGATGGTGCTCGCGGCGTTCCTCTTCATGCGGCGCATGGTCGAGGTCGCCAACGTGAATGTGTTCACGCGCGAGTTCAGCGAGACGGACATCGACGTTCCCGACCCCCACGGTCTGCTCGCTCTCGAGGTGCCCAAGGGTGCTCTGGTCTACGAGATCAACGGGCCGTTCTTCTTCGGCGCGGCCGAAATGTTCAAGGACACCGTCGGCCGAATCGACGACCGGCCACGTGTCCTCGTCCTGCGCATGCGGCGTGTCCCGGCCATCGATTCCACGGGCATTCACGCGCTACGCGAGTTGATGCGTAGTTGTCGCAAGGATGGCGTCCTGGTGGTGCTTTCGGGCGTGCAGCCCCAACCGAGAGAGGCGCTTGCACGCTCCGGGCTCATCGAGGAGGTGGGCGAAGAGAATGTCTTCGACCACATCGATGCTGCGTTGAATCGGGCTCGGGCGTACCTGGGGGTCGAAGTGGAGTCGAAGGACGTTCGGGGTGATGCCGTGATCGCCGGTGGGCAAGATACCTGATTCGGTCTCGGCGGTCGTGACGCGGCCCGGCCCGGTCCAGTTCAATCGGCGCGCCGGGCCGCCTCCTGCAACGCTCGGCGCATGACCTCGAGCGGCGCGCGCCGATTCCACCACCGCTCGAATGCAGCGGCACCCTGTGCCAGGAGCATCTCGCGCCCGTCCGCCGCGGGGATGCCTCGACGCCTCGCGTCATGCACCCACGTCGTCTCGCCGGGAGAGTAGACCAGGTCCAGCACGGCGCCGACACGGGCCGGCCCGTCCAGGTCGAGGGGGAGTGGATCACCCGCGTGCAGCCCGAGCGGCGTCGCGTTGACCACGAGATCGAACCGCTCACCGCCGATCACCCCGGAGGACTCGGCCACGTGAATCCGTGGATCGCCGCCGACTCGGGCCGCGAGGGCGCGGGCGCGCTCGGGAGAGCGGTTGCTCACGATGACCGAGTCGACACCCTCGTCCAGCAGTGCACAGAGCGCGGCGCTCGCCGCGCCGCCCGCGCCCAGGAGGAGGACTCGCGCCCCGGCGGGCGCACTTACCAGTGCACGCACCGCAGCGCGCACCCCCGCCACATCCGTGTTGTCGCCGTGGATGCGCCCGTCCTCGAGCCAGAAGGTGTTGCAGGCGCCCGTACGTCTCACGGCCGGCGTGGCTACATCGATGCACTCTGCCGCCAACGTCTTGTGCGGGATGGTCACGTTGCCCGCCCCACCAGAGTGTGCGATGCCGGCGAACAGCCCCGGAAACGCGGCGGCGTCGCAGCGGAGGGCTACGTACACGCCATCCACGCCCGCGGCCTCGAACGCTGCATTCTGGAAGCGAGGCGAGAGGGAGTGAGCGACAGGATCGCCGAGCAGAGCCACGAGGCGCGTGGCAGAAGTAAGCGCGGGCATGCTCGGCTTCAGGGCGAGAGGATCGGCTCGATCCGGCCCATCAGTCCTTCCACGGCACGCTCCAGCTCACGGAACGTGCGACGGTACATCTCGGCGCTTCCACCGAATGGGTCGGGAACCCCCAACCCGCGGTCTTCACCCTCCGAGAACTCCGTGACGATGGCTGCCTTCTCCGGCGTGCCCGCGTCGCCCAGTGCCGCAAGATGGGACGGACCCATGGCCAGGATCAGGTCCGCCCAGTCGACCAGTTCCGGCGTCAGCGGTTGCGAGCGGTGATCGGAGAGGTCGAGGCCGTGCTCGGCGGCGATGGCCACGGCATGTGCCGCGGCCGGTGCTCCGGGGGCGGCAGCGATCCCCGCCGACTGCACCGCCACGTGCGACCAGCCGCGCTGGCTCACCTTGTGGCGCGCGATGACCTCGGCCATGGGGCTACGGCACGTGTTGCCCGTGCACACGAAGAGAAGGTTGTACGTCGTTGGCCGAGCCTGTTCGGCGTCTTGCTTCCGCTCAGTCATTGATCTCGCCCAGTACACTGCGCAGCGTTTCGCGTGAGATGGCGCCGGTCCGCAGGATCCGCGGCGGGATCACGCTGCAGTCCACGATCGTCGACGGTGCCGACGCCGGCAACGGCCCGCCATCGAGTACCCATGGCTCCACGGGCGCGCCGAGTGACTCGATTACTTGCACCACCTGTTCCAGGGTGGATGCGGGTGGCTCGCCCGGGAGGTTCACACTGGTCGAGGTGATCGGCTCACCCACCGTGTCGAGGAGTGTGCGCACCCCCGGATGCGACGTGGCCCGCACCGCCACCGTGCCACTCGCGGCCCGTACGCGTTCGGGGTACGGCCGCTCGGCACGAAGCACCAGCGTCAATGGCCCCGGCCAGAAGGCCTCAGCCAACCGCCGTGCCGCCCCGTTCCACTCCAGCCCCTCTGCAGGGGCGCGGTCGGAGACCAGGAGCAGGAAAGGCTTGACGCCCTCCCGCCCCTTCATCTCCGCGAGGCGATCGAGCGCGGAGGGATCGAGCATGCAACCGAGGCCGTAGACGGTCTCGGTCGGGTAAGCGATCAGGCCGCCGGAGCGAAGGTGCTCGGCCACGCCCGGCACTGCTCGGGCATGGTCTTCCGGCGTACGGAACGGAACGACGATCACCCCCGCGCCGTTGCCGCCCTGGCGCGAAGAAGCGCCTCCGCCACGATCAGATCGGTGGGGCGCGTCACCTTCAGGTTCTCCGCAGATCCTTCGACCACCTTCACCGTCCCGCCGAAACGCTCGACGAGTGCCGCATCGTCCGTCGCCTGGACGCCCTCGCGGGCCGCACGCCGATAGGCGTCCAGGAGCTGTGCCCGTGGAAATGCCTGTGGCGTCTGCGCGGCCCATAGCCGCGAACGGTCCGGCGTGCCGACGATGCGCCCGTCGGCAGCGACCTCCTTGAGCGTGTCTGAAGCAGGGATGGCGACGACCGCGCCCACGCCCTCCGCCGCGACGTCGATCGCACGGTCGATCACCTCGACCGTGACGAGTGGACGGGCGGCATCATGCACGAGTACGATGTCGACGGTCTCCGGCACGGCCTCGAGCCCGCGGTGCACCGACTCCCCCCGCTCGGCGCCCCCGGCGACCACGTGGACGCGGTCATCCAGCCGCGTGAGCCACGATGGCGGGTCCGCCGCATCTTCTGCCGGAAGCGCGACGACAGCCCTCTCCAGCATCGGGTGGGCGAGAAACGGCCGGAGAGAATGCAGCAGGATCGGCTCGCCGAGAAGCTCGGCAAACTGCTTTCTGATTCCTCCCATCCGCCGCCCCGACCCACCGGCCGCGATGACCACCGCCGCTCTCACTTGAACAGTCGCTCCATCAGCTCGCCCAGCGTATCGACCGGCACCAGCTCCAGGCGGCCGGCCTCCTCGGCCTTGCGCCACCCGGTCGGCACAGCTCGACTCGGAAGATAGGCGCGGCCGAAGCCCATGCGCGCCGCCTCCTGGAGCCGGCGCTCGACCTGCCCCACCGCCCTCAGTTCTCCACCCAACCCGACCTCGCCAAGAAACACCGCATCACCAGGCACCTCGCGGTCGAAAACGCTCGAGGCGAGCGCCGCCGCAACCGCAAGATCCCCGGCCGTCTCGACCAGCCGCACGCCGCCTACGACGTTCAGGAAAACGTCTAGCTGGCCGAAGGCGATCCCCGCTCGCTTCTCGAGGACCGCGAGAAGGAGCGCGAGCCGCTGGCGATCGAAGCCCGTGCTCACCCGCTGCGGCGCTCCGTAGCTCGCCTTCGTGCAGAGCCCCTGGACCTCGACCAGGAGCGGGCGCGTCCCTTCCATAGTGGCCACGACCGCTGCACCGCTCACCCCTCTCGTGCGCTCGCGCAGGAAGAGCTCCGATGGGTTCGCCACCGGAGCGAGCCCCTGCGCCGTCATGCGAAAGACGCCGATCTCATCCACGCCGCCGAAGCGGTTCTTGTTCGCGCGCAGCACGCGGTGATCCAGACTTCCAGCGCCCTCGAAGTAGAGGACGGTGTCCACGATGTGCTCGAGCGTCTTGGGCCCGGCCACCGTCCCCCCCTTGGTCACGTGACCGACCAGGAAGACCGCGGCACCACCCTCCTTGGCGTACCGCTGCAGTCGCGCGGCGCATTCGCGTACCTGGCTCACGTTCCCCGGCGCGCCCTCCAGCTCCGGCGTGAACACCGTCTGGATCGAGTCGACGAAGAGGACTGCAGGCTTGTGCTCCTCCGCACGCTGCAGGATCGCCTCGAGTTCGGTCTCACCGAGGAAGAGGACGTCGCCGGCACCCTCACCCAGACGGTCCGCACGCAGCCGCACCTGTGCGGCCGATTCCTCACCCGAGACGTAGAGCGTGGGTTGCCCCGCCGCCTCGAGCCGTGCCGCGACCTGGAGCAGGATCGTGCTCTTCCCGATCCCCGGCTCGCCGCCGACCAGCACGAGTGAGCCCGGGACCACGCCGCCGCCGAGGACGAAGTCGAACTCGTCGAGTCCCGTCGTCCAGCGCGCCGTGTCGCTGCCCTCGACCTCGGCCAATCGCGCGGGCGAGGCGCCCCCGCCGATCGGACGCGCAGCCGACGGCGTCGCCTTCGAGGTGCCCCGACGACGACGCGCCACGGGCTCCTCGACCAGCGTGTTCCACGCCCGACACGCGGGACACTGCCCCGCCCAGCGCGGCGACTCGTTGCCACACTCCGTACAGAAGAATACCGTCTTGACCTTCGACATGAGGTGTGGTACCCCGCAGGTCGGGTGCGGTTACGGCCCCTCTCGGGCCGTGAAGTTCTCGAAGCGGGTGCTCTCCTTGCGGAAGAACAGCTCGACGATCCCGGTCGGGCCGTTGCGCTGCTTGGCGATGATCAGCTCGGATTTGCCGACCATCCCCTTCTCCTCCGCCTCCTGCGGCGTCATGTATCGCTCCGGGCGGTAGAGGAACATGACCAGGTCCGCGTCCTGCTCGAGTGCGCCCGATTCGCGCAGATCCGACAACTGCGGTCGGTGGTCCGTCCGCTGCTCCGGTGCGCGCGAGAGCTGGGAGAGCGCGATGACCGGAACGCCCAACTCCTTCGCCAACGTCTTGATTCCTCGACTGATCTGGCTGACCTCCTGCTGCCGGTTCTCCGCGTTCCCGCCGCTCCCGCCCATGAGCTGGATGTAGTCCAGGATGATCAGACCGAGGTTCGGCTGGTCGGCCTTTAGACGCCGCGCCTTGGCCCGCATCTCCATGACACTGAGCGAGCCGGTGTCGTCGATCCAGATCGGCGCCGTGTTCAGGTGCGCAGCCGCCTGCGCCAGTCGCACGTAATCGTCGTCGGACAGGCGCCCTCGGAGCAGACGGCCCAGGTCCACGATCCCCTCGTGGCACAGCATCCGCTGAACGATCTGCTCCTTCGACATCTCGAGAGAGAAGATCGCGACCGGCGTCTGCTGCGCGATCGCCGCGTGCAGCGCCATACCGACCACGATCGACGTCTTCCCCATCGACGGACGCGCAGCGAGGATCACCAGGTCGCCCTCCTGGAATCCGCCCGTCATCTCGTCCAGATCGGTGAATCCACTCGGTACGCCCGTGATCCCGCCCTTCGCCGCCTGCAGCTGCTCGATCCGCTCGAAGGTCGGGTAGAGGATCTTCTTGATCCAGACGAAACCCTCGCGGTCGTGCGACTGCGCAACGTGGAAGATCCGTTGTTCCGCCTCATCCAGGATCTGCTCGACCGTCTTCTCTCCGATCTCGTACGACTCTCGGATGATATGAGACGACGCATCGATCAGACGGCGCAGAAGCGCCCGCTCGCGCACGATCCGCGCGTGATACTCCAGGTTCGCTGCCGTCGGCACCGCATCCAGGAGCTCGGCCAGGTACGCCATCCCCCCGGCCGCCTCCAGCTCGTCGGTCTTCTTCAGCTCCTCGCTGACCGTAACCGGGTCGACGACCTGGCCCTGCTGGAACAGACGTGCCATCGCCCGGAAAATCCGGCGATTCGCCTCCCGATAGAACATCGAGTCGTCGACGATTTCCACCGCCTTCGACACTGCGTTGCCATCGATCAGCATCCCGCCGAGCACGGAGATCTCCGCTTCAGGCGCATACGGCGGCTGACGGTCCGCGACGGGCAGCGTCGCCACTCCGCCCGGCTCGCGGGAGTCACGCCTATTCACTGGTCTCGATTCCATGGACGACACAGACACGCTGCAAGAAATGCTAAGGTCCGCCGCGGACCACGCGACCTCCCGTCAGCGTGGACGGGACGACGCACGGCCGCCGCGGATTGCGGGCTCGATTGCCCCGGCTGGAACGCTAGAGGGTACGCCGACCGGCACCCCTCGTCAACCCCGCCTCACCGACCTTGTCTCCACCGACCACCGTCATTATCTTAGTAATGAGATTTATGTTCACACTCGACCTCGGGCCGTGCTCGATGCGGCATGGGAACGTGGGATAGAACGAAAGGAGAGGCACCATGGGCATGCCACGCACGCTTGGGTTCCACCATGTGACGATGGTTTCGTCCGACGCGCGGCGAACTTTGGCCTTCTACCGCGACCTGCTCGGGCTGCGTCTGGTGAAGCGCACCGTGAATTACGACGATCCGGGTGCCTACCACCTGTACTTCGGTGACCGAACGGGGCGGCCGGGAACGATTCTCACCTTCTTCGAGTGGTCGCACGCGCCACGGGGCGGTTGGGGCGTGGGTGGTGTGCATCACGTCGCCCTCGGCGTGGCCGATGTGGATGCGCTCCTACGCTGGAAGCGTCGGCTCGTGGACCACGGCGTCGGCGTTTCCGGGCCGTACGACCGTGGGTATTTCACGAGCCTCTACTTCAGTGACCCGGACGGGCAGATCCTGGAGCTGGCCACGCACGGACCCGGATACGCGATCGACGAGCCGGCGAACGCCCTTGGCCGGGAGTTGGTCCAGCCGCCGAACGAGCGACTCCGCGGCCACCGGGACGAGGAGGCGATCCGAGAGCAGATCCATCCGGATCCGGTCCCGGTGATCACGGACGACATGCGCATCGAGGGGATCCATCACGTGAGTGGGATCACGGGCGACCTCGACCGAGCTGGGGCGTTCCTGACGGATGCCCTTGGCCTGCAGCTGGTGAAGAAGACGTACAATCAGGATGATGGTCGCACGCTCCACTACTTCTGGGCGCACTATGAAGGCGGCCAGGTGACGCCGGGGAGTGCGTATACGCTGTTCGGCTGGCCCGGCTCGACATACCATGCCCGCGGCGGCGTCGGCCAGACGCACCACGTCGCGTTCCGCGCGGCGGACGCGGAGGAACAGCTGGAGTGGCGGGAGCACCTGCTCTCGCTGGGCATCGACGTGAGCCCCGTCATGGAGCGCACCTATTTCCGGAGCATCTATTTCCGTGCGCCGGACGGCATGCTTTTCGAGATCGCGACCGACGGTCCAGGATTCGAAGCGGATGAGAGCGTGGAGGAGCTCGGAAGCCATCTGATGCTGCCAGCGTGGCTGGAGCAGTCCCGTGGGACGATCGAGAGGTCGCTCACTCCACTCGACCAGGCCCCGATCACGGAGTAGAAAGATGCTGGAATTCGAGCTTCGCCTTCCCGAGAATCACGCCGATGGCACCCCGGTACTCGTCCTGCTGCACGGTCGTGGCGCGAATGAGCGTGACCTGCTCGGGCTGCACCCTCATCTCCCGCCCGGGATCGCGCTCGTGCTGCCGCGTGCCCCCTATCCCGGTGCGCCATGGGGATACGGTCCTGGGTGGGCGTGGTACCGCTACCTGGGCGAGGATCGTCCGGAGCCGGAGAGCTTCTCGGCGAGCCTGCGCGAGATCGATCGGCTCCTCGAGGCACTGCCCGCGCGCCTCGGCTTCAAGCCCGGGCCGATCGCACTCGGCGGCTTCTCCCAAGGTGGGACGCTGAGCACCGCCTACGCGCTCACACGCCCCGGGCGAGTGCCGCTCGTGCTGAACTTCAGCGGCTTCGTGGCGACACACCCCGATGTTCGCGTCACGTCGGAGTCCGTTGTCGGCACGCGATTCTTCTGGGGCCACGGCACATCCGATCCGGCGATACCCTTCGACCTCGCGGAGCGAGGCCGGGCGAAACTGCGGGAGGCCGGCGCCGACCTCGAAGCCCGTGACTACCCGATCGGCCATTGGATCGACCCGACGGAGCTGCGGGATGCGGTGACCTGGTTGGAGCGCGGATTCGAGGCGTCGAAGGAATGAAACGAGGCGGCGCGCGGGCCGCTACGGTCCGAGGACCCGGATTACGGATCGCTCGTACACATTGCAGCAATTCACCAGATCGGGTGGCACCGTCGCCGTAGTTCGACGCTTCGCGGCTCAGGCGTCCAGCACTTCCCGCACGAGCTGCAGATCTTGCCATGCAGCGCGCGTCCAGTGCGGACTGCGCAAGAGGAACGCCGGGTGGTAGGTGGCGACGAGAGGTGTGCCACGATACTCGTGCACGCGCCCGCGAATCTTGCCGATGCTGGCATCGGATCCGGTGAGCATCTGCGCCGCGAACCTACCCACCGCCAGGAGCACGCGCGGCGCGATCAGGTCGAGTTGACGGTGGAGGTAGGCCGAGCACGTCTCCACCTCGTCGCGTTGTGGGTCGCGGTTCTGCGGCGGGCGACACTTGAGGACGTTGCAGATGTAGACGGCAGCGCGCGGAAGACCGATGCTGAGCAGCATCAGGTCGAGCAGCCTTCCGGCCGGCCCCACGAAGGGCTGCCCCGTCCGATCCTCCTCGGCTCCCGGCGCCTCACCGACGACGACAAGTTCCGCACGGGGATTGCCGACTCCGAAGACCACGTTGCGCCGGCCCTCGTGCAGGCGGCAGCGTGTGCACCCGGCCGCTTCGGCCCCGAGGATGCGCAGTCCTTCGCCCGCCCCCCGTTCCATCGTTGGAGCGTCTGTGCCGGTCAGCGGTGGAGCGCCAGTGCCCGCGAGCTCCGTCGGGGGCATCGCCACCTGGGCCGCGCGGTCTGTTCTTTCGCGGATCTGCGGCGTGGGCGGCGTCCGAAGGATCTGTATTGCCTCTGCCGCCGTGAGCCCGTCCAGGAACACTTCTCGCTCACCGAGCTGGGCTCGCTGGCGCAGGTAGCGGATCAGGAGGTCGCGATCCATGCTCAAGGCAGCGCCCCCCGGCTCACGATCGCTCAGCGACCAGTGGCACGACCCGGTCGAGGATCGCCTCCGCCACGTCGTGCTTGCTCATGAGTGGAAGCTCTTCGGCCCCGCCACGGGTGTCCAGGATCACCACCCGGTTCGTCTCGACCTCGAAACCGACGCCTGGCTCGCCCAGTTCATTCAGCACGATCAGGTCGAGCCCCTTGGATTCCAGCTTCCCGCGTGCGTGCTCCCTTGCCTTCTCCGTCTCGAGCGCGAAGCCCACCGTGACCATCCGCTCCGGACGCGCGTCCCGGGTCTCGCGGAGGATGTCGGGAGCCGGCTCCAGCTCGATTGCAGTGGGTGCTTCCGCTTTCTTGATCTTCTGCGAGGCCGCGCCGGATGGCAGAAAGTCCGCGACGGCCGCCGCCATGATCAGGGCATCGGCTTCCGAAAGCGAATCACGGACCGCGCGCAGCATCTCCTCGGCGGTCTCGACCCGGACCAGTTCGGGGCCGATCGGTGGCTCGATGCTCGTCGGCCCGGCGATGAGTACGACCTCCGCGCCGCGCCGCCAGGCGGCCTGTGCCAGTGCGAAGCCCATGCGCCCCGATGATCGGTTGCTCAGGACGCGCACAGGATCCACCGGTTCGCGTGTAGGGCCCGCCGTGACCACGACGGTCCGCCCACGCAGCGGGGTATCTTCCTCCAACGCACGCCCGACATGCTCCACGATGACGCCGGGCTCCTCCATCCGCCCGGCGCCGGAGCCTTCCCCGTAGGCCAGTGGCCCGACGGCGGGTCCCACCAGCGTGTAGCCGCACGCGTCGCGCAGGTGGCGCGCGTTCCGCTGCGTCTGGGGATGGTCCCACATCCGGTCGTTCATCGCCGGACAGATGAGGACCGGGGCACGGGTGGCGAGCAGGATCGCCGTGATGAGGTCGTCCGAGCGGCCGGACGCCGCTCTCGCCATGAGGTCCGCCGTTGCCGGTGCAACGCAGGCCACATCGGCCTCGCGGGCCAGGCGGATATGCTCGAGGGCGTGGCCGGGCGCCACCAACTCGCGGTGGACCGGCCGGCCGGTGAGGGCTTCGAAGGTGACGGGACCGACGAAGGCTTCGGCCGAGCGCGTGAGGACCACGTCCACAGCTGCGCCGAGCTGTGTGAGGTCACGGGCGACCTGCACGGCCTTGTAGGCCGCGATACCACCCGTGACCCCGAGCACGACCCGGCGCCCTTCCCACGGACGCCGCGGCGTCATCGCCTCGGCCATGATTCGGCTAGAGAGACTTCTTGCGGCGCTTGATCAGCCGGAACTCGATGTTGCCCGCGACCAGCGCCTCGGCAGCCCGCGTCGTCAGCTTCTTCTCGAGCCCGGCGGGAACCGCCTCCCGCGGCAGCGCGTTCAGCTCACGGGCGTACCGCGCGGCCACCAGAACACCGAGGTACTTGCTCCCCGCGTGCTTCGCAATTTCCTTGGGCGTGAAGACCTGCATCTTTACCCCCTCCTGTCGAGGATCTCTGCCAGTTCGGAGTCCAGACGCTCGAGCGCGCGCTCGAGGTCGGCGCTGCGCGAGCGACGATGGCGCTCCGCGGTCACGATCGATTCCAACGCCCGGACCGCTCGTTCGAACTCATCGTTGACGATAACGTAATCGAATTCCAGGGCTAGCGGGAGCTCTCGACGGGCGCCCGTCAGGCGGCGGTGCACCTCCCCGCTCTCCTCACTCCCTCGCCCCATCAGCCGCCTCTCGAGCTCGGCCGCGGACGGGGGCAAGATGAAGACCAGCACCGCATCCGGGAAAAGCTCCCGGACCTGCCGCGCACCCTGGATATCGATATCCAGCACGACCACGTGGTCCTGTGCCAGTGCCTGCTCGACGCCGTGGCGCGGCGTCCCGTAGCGCCGGCCGTGAACCGTGGCCCATTCGAGGAGCTCGCCATCTTCGATCATCTGATCGAACTCGGCGTCGCTCACGAAGAAGTAGTCCTTGCCCGGCTTCTCGCGCTCGCGCTTCGGACGCGTCGTCGCCGAGGTCGAGAAGACGACGTCCGAACGGCGCTGCACGAGGGCGTGGGCCAGACTCGTCTTGCCCGCGCCGCTCGGCGCGGCGATCACCAGGGGAAACGCCCGACCGCGCCCAGTCATTCGACGTTCTCGATCTGCTCGCGCAACCGGTCGATCTCGTTCTTCATCGCGATCACCCGGTGCTGGATCTCGACATCGTTCGCCTTGGAGCCGATCGTATTCGCCTCGCGGAGCATCTCCTGGCTGACGAAGCGCAGTCGCTTGCCGACCGGCTCGGCGGCCTCCAGCCCCAGCGTCTCACGAAAGAGCATGATGTGCGAGCGCAGCCGCACCAGTTCCTCGCTGATGTCCCACTTCTCAGCCAGGTAGGCGACTTCGCGGGCCAGGCGCTCCTCATCGACACCGACCTCGCCGGCGAGTTCGGCAACTGCAGCGCGCAGGCGGTCCCGCTCCGCAAGAAGGCGAACCGGCGCGCGTTCCTCGATCACTGCGAGCGAATCCTCGATCGCCCGGAGCCGCTCCTCGAGGTCGAGCTGCAGCCGCTCGCCCTCTTCCTCGCGCATTCGCACGACCGCTGCCGCCGCCTCCTCGGTCACCGCCCGCACGTCGTCGAGCGAAACCGGCGGCTGTTCCTCGTCATCCTTTCGGACGAGGATGTCGCCGTAACGGCTCAGCAGTGCCACATCGATCTCGCCGGGGAGTCCCAGACTCTCCTTGAGGGTGGAAAGCAGCGTCAGGTATTCGCGTGCCTTCGCCTCGTCGAGCCGTAGCGTCTGCGCGGACTCACCCTCCGGCTCCTCGAGCCGCAGCGTGTAGTTGACATGGCCGCGGGCCAGGAACGCCCTCAGCCACTCGCGGATCTGCGTTTCGGCGGAATCCAGTGCCGAAGGCAGCCGAATGCTGGGACGAAACGTGTCGTGATTGACGGTCTTGATCTCTACCCGCAACCGGCCGGCGTTCGTATCCCGTTCCGCCGTACCGAATCCGGTCATGCTCCGAATCATCGCGCCTCCGGAAAAGTCGGCGTAAGGTACGGCGCTGACAGGGTTCGGTCAACGTGAAGACGGCCGAAACCCCAATCCGGCTGCGACGCCGGTAGCGGGTCCGAAGCGACCGGCGTCGGAGTGGAGATCGACGCCGGGCTCGCGTACGCGGTTCGTGGACCGAGTCGCCACTCGCCCTAGTTCCAGAAGTGCCATTTCACGCCGTAGAACACCCTCTGGCGCGGGAACGCACGCTCCGGCAGGTATTGAATGTCCGGCGTCATCAGGAGGTTTTCCCAATGGACGAAGATACGGACATCCAGGATGCGAAGGTGGAGGTACGCATCGAACGCGGTGTAGGGCTCCACGAGTGAGGTAGTCCCCTCGAGCGTCGGCGCCGTCATTGCGCCCTGGTGCCGCCCCTCGACCCTGGCGAGGATCTCGAGGTTGCCACTCGGCAACGGGCTATGGGAGTAGACCAGTGCCGCGCGCAGCCTCTTCTTCGGCGTATAAAGCCAGGGTGCAGGGCTGATCCACCGGACGTAGGAGCCTTCGAGCGAAAGCGGCTCCCAGAGGAGAGGGATACGGCCCGTGAACTCCCAGCCACGCATGTCGCCGCCCGGAACGAGGCCTACCGTATGGTCGAACGGAAGGCCGAACGCCGCCACCGAATCCGCATACTGGGCGACGAACGCGCCGCCGAGGTGCAGACCCTTCCACTGGAAGTCGCTACCGATGCGGAGCGAAGCACGATCGGTCAGGACCGCTGCGCCGGTCGAATCTTGGAGGAACGGCACGCCGCGCCGTCCACCGCTCAATTCGGCGAACGGTCGGAAGCCGAAGAGGGAGCCGAGTTCGGCTTTGGCGCCCCAGGCGACGGCGCTCGCGCCATCTCGCCAGTCGCTCCAGCCGACGGTCCCGCTCAGATGTAGTGGTCCAAGCGCTGTGAGGCCGCCGCTCAACTCCGTCTCGACCGCGGGCAGACCCTGCTGATTTCGCAGCCGGACCGAGGCCCGACTCCACCCCAGCTCGCTCCAGTAGGCAGCGCGCAACCCGGCCTGGGCGCTCTGGATCTCCATGCGCTCCGGCCCGGCATCCGAGTCGTCATCGTCACCGGCTGCCGTTCCATCGGCCATGGCCGTCCGGTCCGCACCCAACTGCTCGTCGAGGCTGGACATGCCGAAATACGCTTCCGTGGTCAGCCCTTTGAGTGGCGTTCCACGCGCGCGTAGCACCCAGTCACGTCTCGAGCCGTCCCCGAGGGTGCCGTCTGGCAGGGCACGCTCGAGGTTGTGCTGACGATACTCGAACTGAAGCGCCGTACTCCCGGACACGCGGCCCCATTTGAGCCAGCCCGCAAAGGTGTTGGCCGGCTCGCCGCGGTTGAATCCCTCGGAGTCGACCCGGTCCAGTGCCACAGAGAACGGCCCGCCCAGGAATCGCGGCGTCTGGAAGATGCCCCGGATCATCTTGGACTTGTCCGGCTGGCCCATCCCCGCCTCGATCATCGAGAACGGCCGGGGATCGCTCGGCGAGATCGTCTCGAGCTCCACACGCATTCGGCCGGCTGTGCGCTCCACGCGGACGCGCTCGAGCTCGGCCAACTCGATCCGTGAAAGGTCATGCGTGCCGGCATCAAGTGGATCGAGTACGAAGCCATCGAGGATCACCTCGGTGCCCCCGCCGGCGAGCCCCCATGCGCTCACGCCCTCCGGCTGTCCAAATAGGCCGTAACGTATCGCCTGCACACCCGGGATCCGCTCGAGCAGGTCGGTGAGCGTGATCGCGCCGCTCGCCTGGAGCGCATCGCGGTCCCACTCCCAGATTCCGGCTCGCCATGACGGCTCCGCGCCTCCGGACATCCGGGGCACCACCTCGATCGGCTCGAGCGTATCCGCAGCGGCCTCCCGGGGAATCTCGACGTCGAGCGAGTCCGCAACCACCGGGGCCGTGTCCGCCGCCGGAACCGTATCTGCGGACGGGTCGGGTGGGCGCTGCGGATCCTGGGCCCACGCATCGCCGGCGAAGGTCAGGGCCATCGCCAGCCCGAGCAGGGCGACTTCCGACCGGAATCGGAAGCCGCCGGATTGAAACGACTTCACCCTTCGGCCCGTGCCCTCACCCAGTCCACGAAAAGTCGGGTCGGCACGCCGGTCGACCCCTTGCGAAGGTATGGAGGGGGGCTGTCACCGTACGCCGTGCCCGCGATGTCTAGATGCGCCCACGGCACATCGCCCACGAACTCGCGCAGGAACCAGCCGGCGGTGATCGTGCCCGCCGGCCGGCCGCCCGTGTTCTTCAGGTCGGCGTACTCGCTATCGAGCTGAGATCGGTATTCGTCCCATAGCGGGAGTGGCCAGCAGCGCTCGCCCGTCCGTTCGCCTGCGGCCCGTACCTCTTCGATCAGCGCCTCGTCGTTGCCCATGAGCCCGACGGCGTGGTGCCCGAGTGCGATCACGCATGCACCGGTCAACGTCGCGGCGTCCACGATCGCACGCGGCTTGTAGCGTTGGGCGTACGCCAGTGCGTCGGCCAGGATCAGACGCCCCTCGGCATCGGTGTTGATGACCTCGATCGTCTTCCCCGAGAGGCTCCGCACGATGTCCCCCGGCTTCGTCGCACGCCCCGAAGGCATGTTCTCGGTCGTCGGGATCAAGGCCACCACGTGCTCCCTGAGCCCCAGTTCGGCGATCGCCTGCATCGCGCCGAGCACGCCGGCGGCGCCGGACATGTCGAACTTCATGTCCTCCATCCCGCCTGCCGGCTTGATCGAGATCCCGCCCGTATCGAAGGTCACGCCCTTGCCGACCAGGACGAGTGGGCCGTCGTCGGACTCAGCACCCTTGTACTCCAGCACGATGAAGCGCGGCTCTTGCTCACTCCCCGCGGCCACGGAGAGGAGCGCGCCCATCCCTTCGCGCTGCATTGCCTCCCGGTCCAGCACGGTGATGTCGAGGCCGCGCTCCCGGGCGATCCGCTCCGCCACCTCCGCCAGGTGCGTCGGGGTGGCAACGTTTCCGGGCCGGGACGCGAGCTCGCGTGCGAGGTTCTCGCCCCGGGCGACGACGGCGCCGTAGCGCGCCCCCGCCTCACACGCCTCCGCCTCTTCGGCTGTCCCGGCGACCACGGTGAGAGACGCGATCTCCGTCCGCGGCGCACCGTCGGAGCGCTGGGTCTTGAACTCGCCGAACTCCCACGCGGCGAGCTCCGCGCCCTCGGCGGCCGCCCGTGCGACGGCGCGGGCGTCGAGCCCGTCGCCCGCGCCCACCAGGGAATCGATAGCGAGAGCGAGACGGGCTGCGCCCACGCGTTCTGCCGTGCGCACGGCCGTGCCGAGTGCACGCCGCACACGCTCTGCAGACAGCTCGTCACGCTTTCCCACTCCCACGAGGAGGATGCGCTCGGCCGCGAGCTCGCCCTCACGGGGGTAGAGGAGCAGCGACTCGTCCTTCCTGCCGCGGAAGTCGCCACCGCCCAGCACGCGTGCGATCTGGCCGCCCGTCCGCGCATCGACTTCGGCCGCAGCGCCCCGCACCTCCGCCTCGCCCTCCACGGCGGGGAGGATGAAGAGCGATGCCGCGACGTCCGCCGCCTTCGCTTCGATGACCTTGATGTCGAGATTCGCCATACGCCTACCCTGTCTCCGCCCGTTCTACAGTGCCCGTCGCGCGAAAGATCCGCGATCGAACGTGCCCGGCGCGCTCGCCGATCGCGCTTCGCCCGCAATATGAAAGAGCGGGGCGAGCGATTCGAAACCGCTCGCCCCGCCGCCCAGCATTTGTCGGGGTGGCCGCCCCGATCTCCTACATGTTCTCGACGATCGCCTCGCCGAACCCGGAGGTCGAGACCTTGGTTGCGCCCTCCATCTGCCGGGCGAGATCGTAGGTGACCGTCTTCTGCTGGATCGCCCGCTCCAGACCCTTGACCACGAGCTCGGCCGCCTCGAACCAGCCCAGGTGCTCGAGCATCATCACTCCGGACAGGATCAGCGAGCCCGGATTGACCTTGTCCTGACCCGCGTACTTCGGCGCGGTGCCGTGCGTCGCCTCGAAGAGCGCCACCTCGTCGCCGATATTGGCACCGGGCGCCATCCCGAGGCCGCCCACCTGAGCCGCGGCCGCATCGGACATGTAGTCGCCGTTCAGGTTCGGCATCGCGAGCACCGAGTACTCGGCCGGACGCAGGAGAAGCTGCTGGAACATCGCATCCGCGATCCGGTCCTTGATCACGATGCGGTCGTCGCCTTCGGTCGCCTCCGCCTCGGGCACCGTCTGACGGCCGAACTGCTCCCGTGCGATTTCGTAGCCCCAGTCACGGAAGGCGCCCTCGGTGAACTTCATGATGTTGCCCTTGTGGACGAGCGTCACCGAGGACCGCCCACGCTGGATCGCGTAGCGGATCGCCGCGGCCACGAGCCGCTTCGAGCCGAACTCGCTCATCGGCTTGATCCCGATCGCGCTCTGCTCACGGATATCGGCGCCCATTTCGTCGACCAGGAAGTCGCGGACCTTCGTGGCCTCCTCGCTTCCCGCCGCCCACTCGATTCCGGCGTAGACGTCCTCGATGTTCTCGCGGAAGATCACCACATCCAACTTCTGCGGCTCCTTCATCGGCGAGGGCGTGCCGTCGAAGTAGCGCACGGGGCGGATGCAGGCGTAGAGGTCGAGGACCTGACGCAACGTCACGTTCAGTGAGCGGATCCCGCCACCGACCGGCGTGGTGAGCGGCCCCTTGATCCCGACCTTGAACTCGCGCAGTGCCTGGAGCGTCTCCTCCGGCAGCCATTCTCCAGTGACCTCTACCGCCTTCTCACCGGCGTAGATCTCCATCCACTGGATGGCGCGCTCCCCACCGTAGGCCTTCTCGACCGCGGCTTCGAGGACCCGGCGTGTCGCGCGCCAGATGTCCGGGCCGGTGCCGTCGCCCTCGATGAACGGGATGATCGGGCGATCCGGCACCACAAGCGAGTCGCGCTCGATCCGGATCGTCTCGCCGGTGTCCGGGACCTGTGCAAACCTGTATCCGTCACTCATGTCTTCCCTTCCCCCCTCAGCTCCGCTCGTCGATCGGACGGACCTTGAGGCCCTCCGGCCCGATGTACTCCGCCTTCGGACGAATCAGACGGTTGTCCTTGTACTGCTCGATCATGTGTGCCGTCCACCCGGACGCGCGCGCACAGGCGAAGACATTGGTGAACAGGTCGAGCGGGATCCCTAGAGTGTAGTAGACCGACGCACTGAAGAAGTCGACGTTCGGGTAGATCTTCTTCCCGCGCGCCTCCATCTCCTCGGCCATGACGGTCTGGATACGCTCGGAGATCTCGAGCCATTGGGTGTTGCCGCCACGCCCCACGAGATCCTCGGCGAGACGCTTGAGGATCGGCGCACGGGGGTCGAGCGCCCGGTAGACACGGTGCCCGAAGCCCATGATTCGTTCCCTGCGGTCGAGCGCGCCCTTGATCCAGTCATCGACGTTCTCCACCGTGCCGATGTCCTGGAGCATGCGCATGACCTGCTCGTTCGCGCCGCCGTGCAGCGGTCCCTTGAGCGTACCGATTGCCGACGTGAGCCCGGAGTGCATGTCCGAGAGCGTGGCCACCGTCACCCGTGCGGAGAAGGTGGACGCATTCATCCCGTGCTCGGCGTGCAGGATCAGCGCGGCGTCGATGATCCGCGCCTCCAGTTCGCCCGGCTCCTCGCCGTGCAGCATGTACAGGAAGTTGGCCGCGTGAGACAGGTCTTCACGCGGCTCGACCGGCTCCTTGCCGTTGCGCAGTCGGTCGAAGGCGGTCGTCAGCGTGGCCAGCTTCGCGGTGATGCGGATCGCCTTGCGCAGATTGGCATCGTCCGAGTTGTCCTCGGACTCCTCATCATACGAGGCGAGTGCGGATGCCGCCGTGCGCAGTGCCGCCATCGGGTGCGTATCGGCGGGAAGCATGCGAAGAAGTTGAATAAGGTCCGGGTGCACGGCCCGATGGCGTGCGAGTTGGCCGCTCAACTCGTCCAACTGAGAGCGATTCGGAAGCTCGCCGTACCACAGAAGGTGGCAGACTTCTTCAAAGCTTGTATTTTCAGCGAGATCCTCGATTTCGTAACCGCTATAGATGAGGCGCCCCTGTTCACCATAGATTTTGCTGAGACGCGATTCAGCGATGACGACGCCCTCCAACCCTCGACTCGACATACCCTATCCTCCGGGGCGATAATATGCGTGGCTGGTCTGCACTAGCAGGTGGTCGACCCGCCCCAAAGAGAACGGGGCCGACTGCCCCCACCAACGGCGGGGAAGCCAGCCCCGTTCTCGCTGGGGCGTAACCTCGGCCGGTGGCGAGTATAACCGGCCGTCTGTACCGATGCAAGAGCGCACTGGGTGCCGATGATGGTGACGTTTTCCGCCCCTGTGCGTCAATGGAAGTGAGGCGTTCCGTATGGAGCAGCAACCCACGGAACCGACGGATGGCAACGTTGTGGCCCGTGTACGGGCCGGAGACCGAGACGCGTATCGGATCCTGGTGCGACGGTACCAGGATGTCCTTTACCGCCACGCCCTCCGGATGACCGGTGCCGCCGATGTCGCGGCCGACCTGGTCCAGAGTGCGCGGGCCAAGGCGTACACGCATATCGACCGGTGCCGTGATCCGGAGCGTTTCGGGGCCTGGCTCTTTCGTATCCTGGCAAACCGCTGCAAGGACCACCTCAAGAGTCGCCGCCGCCGGGACGTGAGTCTGGATTCCGATTCGATCCCGCCGGCCCGCTCGAACGAAGACCCGGCGCTCGACACCGAACGGCACGAGCTACGGAGACTCATCGAGGCGGCACTCCGGAAGTTGCCGGAGATCCAGCGGGAGGCGTTCCTTCTCAAACACGTGGAGGGACGATCGTACGATGAGATTTCGGAGATGCTGGACGTATCCGTACCCGCACTGAAGATGCGGGTCCTACGGGCCCGAGAGGCGCTCAGGGCCGAGCTGGAGGAGGTCCTATGATGCACCCCGATCTACACCGCTATCTGGACGGCGATATCCCACGCGATGCGCTGCCGCACGAGCTGCGTTCGGAAGCCGAGGTCTGGGATTCCGTCCTGGACGATTTTGCAGAGCTGCGTCGGGAGCAAGCACCCATCGGGCTAGAGGACCGGGTCATGGAGGCGCTCCCGGACCGGTCGGCGGCCTGGACATCCGGGTTCAGGCGTCCCCGCCGCGTTCTTCGCTGGTTCGTCGAGGCGCACTCGGTGCGTGTCCGCCCGGCTGTGGCCGTGGCCGCTGCCGTCGCAGCATTCCTTCTGGTGGTCATCCCGGGCCTCGAGCCGCCCGCCGAGCCGTCGGTGTCCACGACCACGACGACCACACCCACGACGACGACCACAGACACCGGCACACCGGCGGTCTACGTCCAGTTCGTCTTCACGAGCGAAGAGGCGCGTACAGTCGCTGTCGCCGGCGACTTCAACGACTGGAACCCCGAGCTGTTCCACCTGCGCGACCCCGACGGCGATGGCGTCTGGACCGGGCTCTTCCCGCTCCCGCCGGGTCTACACAAGTACATGTTCCTCATCGACGGAGAGCGCTGGGAAACCGATCCCAGGGCAGAGCGCTACGTGGACGACGGCTTCGGGATGAGGAATGCGATCATCAATGTCGCGCTCCCCGAAGGGAGGACGTCCTGAGGCGACGTAGGCTGCTTCCGTCAGTCGCCGGCGGACTCCTCCTGATGTTCGGCGCAGCGAATTCGGGCGCCGAACTCCATGCCCAGTCCGCCGACGTGTGGCTCGATGCGGCCGTGGCGAACGCCCGTCCGCCGGCAGGCGCCACGGCACTGGACGCCTCCGTGCTCGGCTGGCTCGGTGGTCGGCTCCAAATCGACGATGTGGGGCCGTTCGCCTTCGATGCCGCAGCGTACGGCGGGCGAAGTGCGCAATCGCGCGGGGGCAGCTGGTTCAACGGCACCCTCGGTTTGGAGACCACGCACCGAATCGGCTCCTCCCTCGCCGCGAGTCGCATCGAGCTCTTCGGTCTCGACTTCCGGCACCCGCTCTCCTACAGCGCCTACGGCTTCGTCCTGGAGCCGGAACTCATGAGGAGAGTCGGCCCCGTGACCGCCGTGCTCCGGGGCAAGTTGACCCGCGGTCACTGGTCGCTCATGAACGATCTCCCGCCGGACTCGTCGCGCCCAGTGCCGCTGCCGCTCAATGTGGAGACGGATGGCCCGCTCGCGGTGGAGGGCGCGGCGCTGACGCTCGGCCGCTACGTCGGGCCAGTATGGGTGGAGGCGACGGGCCAGGCGTACCACTCCCGCAATGACGAGCGGGACGGCACGTATGCTGCGCTCGGCGCCGCAACCACCTTCACGATCGGCGGGGCCGGCGTCCGGCTCGGCCTCTCTCACTGGTCGACGCCCGTAGGGGGCGAGATCGGGGCGAGTGGGAGTGTGAGTCTGGAGCTTTCCGACAGGGTTCTGGCCTATGCCGTGGTCGAAAAGACGGCGACCGACCCACTCTACGCCAGTCCGGGGAGTGTGACGGCCAGCCTCGGTATGAGCTGGCGCATGATGCGCCGCAGCCTCACGGCGTCGGTCCCGGTCGTGGAGGTGGGCAAGGCCGTCGACGGCGGACGCATGGTCCACTTCCGACTGCCCGCCGGCGATGCGGAACGCGTCGCCCTTACGGGAACGTTCACCGACTGGGCTCCTCGGCCGATGGACCGTTCGGGGGATCACTGGGTCCTGGACCTCGTCCTGGAACCCGGACTACACCACTTCGTGTTCGTACTGGATAGCGAACACTGGTACGTACCGGACAATGCCCCGGGCGTCGTCGATGACGGCTGGGGCCGCCAAAACGCGAGCCTCGTGGTCGAGCAGGAGTGACCATCGTGAGGCCCCGCGCGTCCTTTGGAAAGGATGACACCCTTTCGGGAGTCTCTATGAGTCGATCCGCTTTTCCCGCTGCCTTACTCCTGATCCTGGCGGCCGGATGGTCGCCGGCACTGGTGCGCAGCGCGGATGCATGGCAGGACACACGCCTGACACAGGCGATGGCGACGATGCCCGCTTCGACCGCCCGCGATCTCGAACGGGCGATCGCCGACGCCCAGGCCCTCGGACTGCCCATCTCGCCCCTCGTCGACAAGGCCCTCGAGGGCTCGGCGAAGGGCGTCGCCGCCGATCAGGTCCTCCTGGTCGTTCGTGATCTCGTCGGCCAACTCGGCCGCGCGCGGGATCTGGTGGCACTCGAGGGCACGGCCCCGTCCACGGACATCGTGGCCGTTGCCGAGGCGCTCCGCCGTGGCGTTCCGGAAGATGCCGTACGCTCCCTACGGAGCAAGGCGCCAGGACAGTCGATCGCGCTTTCCGTGCACACCCTCGCGGACCTCCTCGATCGAGGCGTTCCCGTGGATCATGCGCTCGATGTACTCGGTGCGTGGAATGCCCGCGGCGCGCGCCCCGAGGAACTCCGCAGCCTCCCCGTCGCGGTAGAACGCCTGATACGTGGCGGCATTCTGCCGGCCGAAGCGGCAGCAGCCGTCGCCTCCTCGGTCCGCGGCGGCAAGGGGATCCCCACCGATGGGCCCCCGGGACTCACTCCACCCGGACAGGGCAAGGGCCGCAAGGACACCGGAGGCAAGGGCAAGCGCAAAGGTCCGCCCAAGGGACGACCCAACGGATTGATGAGCCCGCTACCGCTTCCGCCGAGCGCGTCTCCCGGCATCGGTTGATAGGGTCCACCGCCCAAGGTACTTCCAGGGATGGCGGATTCTACCCCAGTTAGGGGCGTTCCCGGCATAATTGTTGCATGAGGGTCAGGGATGTGAAGGCGCCGATTCCGGCGCCTTTTTTATTGCCCCCTCCCGCAGGAGCGCTCCCGATGGCCACCCCTCACGCACCGGACCACGTCCGCAGTCTCGCGGCCACCCGAACGGGCGAAGCCGTCCTCATTCGCCGCATCCTCTTCGGCGCCCTTCGCTCGTTCTGCACCGCTCTCGGCCTGCGTGAAGGCGACGTCGTCCGATGCCGTGCCGGCACTCCCTCCCACCTCCTCCTTGAAACCGCGTCGGGCCGGACCATCCCTCTGGAGCGCGATTGGGCACGCTTCATTCAGGTGAGCCCGGAGGTCGAACCGGTCGACGAAGAGAGTGATGAAGAATCTGCCGTCCTCCATCCCGAGGAGGATGGAGCGACGATTTGAACCACACAGAGACACAGCGAAGCACGGAGGAGGAGCACGGCGGCCTTCTTGACGTGAATTGCGACTGGCGCTGGCGAAGCACGTTGATGGCGAACCCGACTCCCGAGGCGAGGATTCAGGACAACAAAAAGCCGCACCCTCACAGGTGCGGCTCATGGGGCGGGGCCCTGTCGGGCGGCTAACGAGCGTTGCGGCGAGCGCGGGCGTTACGACGACGCGCAGCCGCAGCCTTCCGCTTCTTCGCCTCACTGGGCTTCTCGTAGTAGCGGCCCTTCTTGAGCTCCTTGAAGAGCCCGGCACGGATGAGCTTGCGACGAAACTGCTTCAACGCCCAATCCAGCCGATCGCCTTCACCGAGCGTCACCTCGATCATGCAGATCCCCTCCCCGGGAACGAAACGGTACATATGCGGGCCCGTTTCGGCTGTCCGGCACCCGCACCCACTCAGCACGTGCCCGGGCGCATTCCCAGGCAACCCTTTAATCTAACACGTGCATTGGCGTGCTGTCCAGAGTTTGCCGGCAAATGCAGATATTCTGCCTACCGCTGCATTCACGCGAATGCGAGGAGCACCGCCAGGTCGGTGATGGCCCATGCGCGGAGCGCCGCGTACATACCGCGCTGGTGCTCTGCCGGGGTCATTCGATCGTGCCGGCGCAGCCAGGGGAGGAGTACCGCGATCCATGCGGCGAGTGCGACGGCGAGGCCGGGCCAGAGTCGGCGGGCCGGGCCGATCGCGACGGCGGCGCCGAAGAGGAGGAAGGCGATGAGCGTGGCACCGATGGCGATCTGGAGCGAGCGTCGCATGCCGAGGACGAGGGCGAGGGTCCGATCGCCACGCTCACGGTCCTCCTCGAACTGATACAGTTGCGTGAGCGGGTAAAGCGCGGCGAAAAGTGGGCAGAATGCCAGGAGCACGAGGACGGCCCACGGTTCGAGTGGGCGTCCCGTGATGGCCCACCCGGCGAGTGCGGTGAGGGTGCCGAAGCCCCACATGTTGATGACCCAGTCCGCTCCGGCCACGGCCTTCCAGCGGAAGGGCGGGACCGAGTAGAGGATGGACATCACGAAGCAGGTGGCGTAGGCGACGGCGAAGGTCGTCGGCAGCCACAGCGCCAGGATCTGCCCGAGGAGCATAAGCCCGATCGAGAAGGCGGCCAGGTATCGGGGCGCTTTGGGCGGTGCGTGGAGGTAGGCGATGTCGCCTTCGTCGTCATCGAAGGCGGAATTGACGGCCAGCGTGCCGCCATTGAGCGCGACCACCCAGACGGCCAGGCCGAAGGCCGTGAGCTTCCACCCCGCGGCTAGGGCTTCCACGTCCCAGCCGGTGGCCAGGAGTACGCCGACCAGCGTGTGGGCCGCCATGATGGGCCACTCGCTGGGGCGCATGTGCAGGATGTAGCTGAATGCGTCACCCGGCAGGATGCGGTAGCCGATGCGTCGCGTAACGTTGAGTGTCCGCGACGTGCTCTCCGCGGGGCGAGTCCGTGTGGTGCTCATGGACGGTACTGCCGGGATCGCGGTCGCGACCGCTTGACGGTGGCGATACGGGTGCCGGACCGTTTTTCCTCTAGAAAGCGATGTGCCAGGTCGAGGCCGTAGAGCGTGAGGAGCGGCTCGATGCGATCGACGGTGCGACAGTGTGGCCCGATCATCGGTGCCAGCCCACCCGTTGCCACGACGAGTGCGTCGGGGCGTGCCCACTCCTCTCTGATGCGTCGTACGATCCCGTCGATCGCGTCGACGGCGCCAAAGAAGATTCCGCTATTGAGCGACGTCTCGGTGCGACGGCCGATCACGGCGGGCGGCGGCTCGAGGTCGATGCGCGGCAGTTTGGCCGTGCGCCGCACGAGCATCTCGGCGCCCGTCCTCACGCCGGCGGCGATGATGCCGCCGATGAACACGCCATCTCCGGAGATACAGTCGAAGGTCGTCGCGGTCCCCAGATCCACGACGATGGTGTCGGTGCGGAAGAGCTGCGCTGAGGCGAGCGTGTTGACGATGCGGTCGGCGCCGACGCTGAGCGGCTCTTCCACATCGAGCCGGATCGGCAGCGGCGTGCGCGCATCGATCGCGGCCGCAGGCACACCGATGTGCCGCTCGCACATGTCGAGCATCGAGGCGGTGACCGGTGGCACGACGGAGCCGATCGTGGCGGCACGCACGCGGTCGACGTTGAACCCGGATTCCCGGATCAGGGAGCGAACGAGTAGGCCGAGCTCATCCACGGATCGCTCCGTCTGCGTCGCGATCCGCCAATGCTCGACGAGTTCGCCGGCCTTGAACATTCCGATGAGTGTCTCGGTGTTGCCGATGTCGAAGGTCAGATTCATGGGTACGTTTCCCGCCTATGGGAATCCTTGCGTCCGCCAATCCGAACGGTGCCGCTGTAGACAGGCACGATCCGGCCGTCCGGCATCCGAACGCAGAGAGCGCCATCGGGCGCGATAGAGACTGCCGTGCCGTACGGCTCGCCATCCACGGTCACGTCGTGTGATCGGAGTACGTCGCGTCTTCCGATCTCCATCAACTCATCCTCCTGGAGTGGCCCTCCCCGTGTAAGCACCGAGCTCTGGATGGCGCGTAGAATGGCACCTGCGACCGCCGCGCGCGAGACCCCTCGCCTCGTGAGACTCGCCAGTGACGTAGCGATGTCCCTGACCTCCGGGGGGAAATCCGTCTTCCGCTGGTTCACGTTGACGCCGATCCCCGCGACGAGGTAGGCGTCACGGCCGACGATCGAGCCCTCACATAAAATTCCGGCGATCTTGCCCGCACCCGGTGCCACGACGTCGTTCGGCCACTTGACGCCGATCGGCCGTTCCACGAACGGCTCCACGGCCCTCGCGATCGCCAGCCCCAGCCGCAGTGGGATACTGCCGGGAGCGAGCCCACCCTCCGCAATGACGCTCGGTCTGAGCAGGATCGACATGAGGAGCGACGAGCGCTCGGGGGCGTGCCACGTGCGCCCTCCCCTTCCCCGTCCCGCCGTCTGCACCTCGGCCAGCACGGTGGTTCCGGCCGGCGCCCCGGAAAGCGCCAGGGCGCGGAGCACGTCGTTCGTCGATCCGACGGCTTCGAAGATGTGGAGCTCGGGCAAGCCCCAGGCCCGACGCCAGTGCTCGAGCGGCTCGCCTTCCCAGATATAGAGGCGCTCGGCCGCCGTCATTTCACTCCGAGGTAGAGCAGGAAGAGCCCACCCGCGATCCAGACGTAGTACGCAAAGGCGTGAAACGCCCTCCTCTGGAGGAGCCACACCAGGAATCGAATGGCGAAAACACCGGAGACCAGTGCGGCGATGAAGCCGCCGAGGAGGGCCCCGGCGCCCACCTGCTGGACCGAGGAGCCGATGTCGCCAATCTGGAGTACGACCGCACCGGCGATCGCGATCACGGACATGAGGAAGGAGAATTCCGCGGCGCGGTCACCATCCAGGCTACCCCACAGACCTGCGGTGATCGTCGACCCCGACCGGGAGATGCCCGGCAGGATCGCGAAGGCTTGTGCCAACCCCATGGCGGTTGCACTCCCGATGTCGGGCTCCTCCTTCCAGCGGCGCTGGCCGACCCGTTTCGTCGACCACAACACGAAGCCGGTCACGATGAGCATGACGCCGGTCACCCAGGGCATGTCGAAGACCGCCTCGATGGCATCCTTGAAGAATACGCCTACGATCCCCGCGGGCACGGAGGCCAGGAGAAGCAGCCCGATGTAGCGCCATGCCTCACGCTCTCCACGCACCGCACCGATGCCGAGATCGGCCACGCGCTTGTGGTAGACGATGAGCACCGAGAGGAGTGTCGCCAGGTGGAGTGCGACTTCGACGAACACGCCCGGCGTCGGCACATCCATGAGTGTCTGCGCGATCACGAGGTGCCCGGAGCTCGATACGGGGAGGAACTCGGTCAAGCCCTGTACGAGGCCCAGAAAGATGGCTTCAATCAGATTCACCTGGATGCTACCTCTTCGTAGTATTCTTCGTAAAGCGTAACGACACGGTCGGCACTGAAGCGCTCGGCGCTCGCCCGGGCCGCCGCGCTGTAGCGTCGCCACCCTTCGAGATCGGCCAGGATCCGCGTACCGTAATCCGCCATTTCATCGATCGCGCCGACCGGCGCGAGAAACCCGTCCTCGCCGTGCGTCACGACCTCGGGAATGCCGCCGACATCGGAGGCGACGACCGGCACGCCGCAGGCCATGGCCTCGAGCGCCGCGAGGCCGAACGCCTCCGTCTCGCTGGGCAGGAGCAGCAGGTTCGCACACGCGAGCAGTTCGGCCACCGATTCCTGCTTGCCGAGGAAGTAGACCCGCGAGGAGACGCCCTCCTCCTCCGCCATCCACTCCGCCTTGCCACGGTCGGGACCATCGCCCACGAGGAGGAGGCGGGAGGGAACCTCGCGTGCGATTCGTGCGAAGATGCGCACCACATCTTCCACCCGTTTCACGGGCCGGAAGTTGGAGACGTGCATCACGATGCACTCGCCCTCTTCCGCGAAGGCGCTGCGGTGGCACGGGTAGCGGTCGCGACGGTAGAGGTCGAGGTCGACGAAGTTCGGGATCACACGCACCGAATCCTCGGCCATGCCGAAGTGCTCGGTCGTTTCGCGGCGCAGAAACTCGCTGACCGCCGTGACCCCATCCGAGCGCGCGAGCGAGAATTCAGTGATCGGCCTGAACGAAGGGTCCTGCCCGACCAACGTGATGTCCGTGCCGTGCAACGTGGTGATCACGCGGAAATCGTCGCGGCCGAGCATCTCCCGGGCGATCCACGCGGATGTGGCGTGTGGGATCGCGTAGTGGACGTGGAGCAGGTCGAGCCCCCGGCGGCGAGCGGTGGCGTGCATCGCCACGGCGAGTGCGAGCGAGTATGGCGGATGGTCGAAGAGCGGGTAGGATGGCATCTCGACCTCGTGGTAGTAGACGCGCTCCACGAAGTACGGAAGCCGGAACGGCTGAGCGTAGGTGATGAAATGGACCTCGTGACCACGCCGTGCGAGCTCGAGGCCCAACTCCGTGGCCACGACGCCCGACCCACCGTAGACCGGATAGCACGTTATCCCGATCTTCATCCTTCGCCTCGCCTCCAGGTCTCGACGATCGTCGAAACGAGTTCATCGCGTGGTCGCGTCGCATCCAACCAGACCGCGTCTTCGGGCAACTGATGGCGGAACCACGTCAACTGCCGCCGCGCGTAGCGCCGGGTTGCCCGCTGTGTGGCGTCGATCGCCTCGTCGAGCGACCACTCGCCCTTGAGATACGCGCTCATCTCCGGGTAGGCCGTGCCACTCATCCCGGGATCGTCCACATCGTACCCGCGCTCGAGGAGTCCGCGCACCTCGTCGACGAGCCCGGCCTCGACCATCTCGACGACGCGCTCGTTGATCCGCCGGTAGAGCATCTCGCGCGGCAGCGAGAGGACGAAGATGAGGAGCGAAAGCGCCGGTGCCTCGGTTGGCGCCTCGCGGTGCCACCACGAGAGCGGCTTGCCGCTGAGGAGCGCTACCTCG
Source organism: uncultured bacterium (assembly GCA_937995995.1). Taxonomy (GTDB): domain Bacteria; phylum Gemmatimonadota; class Gemmatimonadetes; order Longimicrobiales; family RSA9; genus CALBZE01. The sequence continues at coordinate 9,469 of CALKIP010000187.1, read as the reverse complement.
AGTGCGCGAGCCACACGCTGGCGCCCACCGCGTGCCGCGAGTGACCCGGCCGTCACCGGGTCCAGCCGGTGGAGCCAGCGTCTGAGCTCTTCGATCGGCTGGCGATCGAGCCAGCGTTTCAGCCTCTCCCTGGCCGACTCCGGCATTTCCGGCTCGCGAAAGAGCGGATGCGTCAGCGAGCGCAGGAAGAACCCCGTCCCGCCGACCAGGATCGGCACTCGGCCGCGCTCGCGGATCTCCGTGATCCACCGACGCGCGTCCCGAGCGTAGCGGCCCGCGCTGTAACGCTCGTCCGGGTCCACGAGGTCGAGGCCGTGATGCGGCACACGTGCCCGCTCTTCATTCGTCGCCTTGGCGGTACCGATGTCCATACCGCGGTAGACCTGCCGGGAGTCCATCGAGATGATTTCGCCATCGAGCCGCTCGGCGACCTCGATCGAGAGCGCGGTCTTGCCCGTGGCGGTGGGGCCGGTGATCACGAGGGCGTCGCGTCGCGAACCTCCACCGCGTGCATCTGGACTCCCCGCATCGGAGGGGCGCCGGTCGGCCCTTTCCGCGGCCGGTTCCACCTGGGCCCTGGGGTCGCTATCCATGGCGTCCGAAGCGGCGCTCCAGCTCCTGGAGCGAGAGGCGCACCACGGTCGGCCGGCCATGCACGTCGTGCGACGGCAACTCGGTCGCGAAGAGTCGGTCGAAGAGCTCGGCCATCTCCGCTTGCGACAGACGCTGCCCCGCTTTGATCGCGCCCTTGCACGCGAAGGTCATGGCGATCCGTTCGTGCTGATTGCGGGCCGCACGCGTCAGCTCGCTCCCCTCGGCGAGCTCTGCGATCATCTCGCGAAGGCACCGCTCGGCATCGAAGTAGGGGTGCGGCGCCGGTGCCGCATGCACGATCACCGTCCTACCGCCGAACGGCTCGACCTCGAAGCCGGCCGCATCGAAGAGCGAGCCGTTGTCCTCCACCACCGCGTACTCCGCAGGCGATAGGCGGAGCGTGAGCGGGAAAAGGAGCCGCTGGCTCGTCTGGCCACCGTTCGAGAACTTTTGCATCAGTTCCTCGAAGAGGATACGCTCGTGGGCCGAGTGCTGGTCGATGATCAGCAGGCCGCTCCGGGTCTCGGCGAGGATGTAGGTCTCGTGGATCTGCCAGAGCACCGGTCGGTGGCCATCGCTCGCAGGGATCGAGCCCGGTGACGTCGCCAGCGACTGCGTTCCTTCAGCGCCGCTCGGAAAAGCACGCCCAGTCGAGACCGCGGCCGCCCCACGGCCTTCGGACCCGACACCTTCGGCGCCGTCCCCCTTTGCACTGCGATCGCCTGAATCCACGCCTCCAGCGGACCGCTCCTCACCCGGGTCCGCCGAGACGAAGAAGGCGAACTGCCCTGCCTCGCTCTCCTTCTCCGGCTCCGGGGGGCGGACTGGCCGCCGAAGCTGGGGCATCGTGGGTGTGTGGTCCAGCGTGGCCGAACTCTCGAGTGAGCTCAGCGCCTCGCGGATGGCGCGCTCCACGGCATCCCCTACGCCGTTGCGGTCCCGGAACCGCACCTCCGCCTTGGTCGGGTGCACATTGACGTCCACGCCGCCGCCGGGAAGGTCGAGATAGAGAAAGAGCGACGGCTTCACACCATATGGCACTGTGGTCCGATAGGCGCGCTCGGCGGCTCGCACGAGGTCGCGATCCCGGAACGGCCGGCCACCCACGAAGAGGTGGACGCGCCGTGGCCCGGTCTGCGCAGCGTCCGGGCGCTCCACCAGCCCCGCGATCGAGATCCCTTCGGATTCGTAGGCGACGGGGATCAGCCGCCCGGCAGTCTCGTCGTCCCAGATCGCGGCCACGCGCGAGACCAGATCGGGCGCTGGCGGCAGTTCGAGGAGGACACGACCGTTGGATTCCAACCGGAACGCGGCAGACAGGTTGGCCAGGGCGAGGGTGGTGAGTGCGTCCGCCACCGCCCGCGTCTCGGCGGCGGCGCTGCGCAAGAACTTGGCCCGCGCCGGCACGTTGAAGAAGAGGTTGCGGGCGACGACGGTCGTGCCGCCCTGCCGCGCGCACTCTTCGATCCCGTGAATCCTGCCGCCCGCTACCCGCACGCGCGTGCCGACGCCGCCAGGCTCTGCCGTCTCGACGACCAGTCGTGATACCGACGCGATCGAGGGCAGCGCTTCCCCCCGAAAGCCGAAGGTCTGGACCTGCTGCAGATCCCGCTGGCTGGCGATCTTGCTGGTGGCGTGGCGATCGAGTGCCAGGAGCGCGTCCTCGCGGCTCATCCCGCAGCCGTCGTCGGCCACGCGGATCTCGGTCTTGCCACCGTTCTGGACGGCCACATCCACGCGGGTCGCGGCAGCGTCCAGCGCATTTTCGACAAGCTCCTTGACCACCGAGGCGGGGCGCTCGACGACCTCCCCCGCGGCGATCTGATTGGCCAGGTTGTCCGGAAGTATCTGGATACGACGTGGCATGTGCTTCGCTCGGCCCGTTGTCCCGGCGCCTCCGGCGCCCGTACAGCAAGCCGGAAAGATAAGGACCCGCGGGGAGAAAAGCACCCCGTTGCGACGGGGCTCAGGTGGGGGCCGGCAAGTCGTAGAAGCAGGAGGCGTTACTGGCCGTGACGGCCGCGATTTCTTCGAACGACTCGCCCCTGAGGCGGGCAACCCCCTCGGCCACGTGCCGCACGAGTGCGGGCTCATTCCGGCGTCCCCGCTTCGGGACCGGCGCCAGATAGGGGCTGTCGGTCTCGATCAGCAGCCGGTCGGCCGGTACCGCACGAACCAGTTCCGCGCCTTCGTAGTTCTTGAAGGTCACGAGCCCAGAGAAGGAGATGTACCACCCGGCATCGAGTCCGGCATCCAGCAGGTCGCGCCCGCCGTCGAAGCAGTGGAGCACGCCCCGGACCGAGCGGCCCACGTCCCTGAGCACGGCGGCCGTATCCGCATCGGCCGAGCGCGAATGCACGATGACGGGCAAGCCCAGTCGTCCGGCCAACTCGATGTGACGCAGGAACGAACGCCGCTGCGCGTCGCGCGGGGCGTTTTCGTAGTAGTAATCGAGCCCCGTCTCGCCGATTGCGACCACCTCTTCGCGTGCGGCCAACTCCTCCGCCCGCTCGAGAACCGCATCGTCCGTGAGATCGGCCACATGCGGGTGCACGCCGATGGCCGCCCATACGCCGGCCAACCGGGCCGCCAACGCCACGACGTCGTCCCAACCCTCGGGCTCGGCGCCGATCGTCACCATGCGCGTGACCCCGCCTTCGTGGGCTCGGGCAACGACTTCGTCAGCGTCCTCGATCAGGCGCTCGTCGGTCAGATGACAATGGGAGTCGAATAGCATGGTGGTGCAGTGGTTATCCGTATCGGGAGGCTCGAGAAGTCCCGTGGCGCCAGGACACGACGAGGGCCAGGGAGCCCAATGTCCTCAGGTCCCTGGCCCCAGTTCTCGTTTCAGGACGCGTTGCCCGAATGGCCACGAAGTGTTCCCGAGATCCGCGCATTGTGCAGTCGTGGTCTTCACCCCCCGACTCCGCCGGCGTTCGAATCACCCCGGCCTGCGCCGATCAGACTCCGTGCGCGCGCCGCCTCAGACTACGGCACCCGCACGCGCCGCCGGACGGCCCTTCGACTTCGCTGCCGCCTTCGACTTCGAGCGCTTCGCGATCTCGAGCATTGCGGGCGAGGCGATGAAGATCGAGGAGTACGTCCCGACCAGCACGCCGAAGAGGAGGATCAGCGCGAACTCGCGGATCGTCTCACCCCCCAGCACGAAGAGCGCGAAGAGCGTGGCCAGCGTGGTGCCGCTCGTCAGCACCGTACGCGGCAGCGTCTCATTGATCGAGCGGTTCAGCACCTCGCCCATTTCGGCGCGTCGCCCGATCTTCTTCAGGTTCTCGCGTGCCCGGTCGAAGATGACGATGGTGTCGTTCAGCGAGTACCCCACGATCGTCAGCACCGCGGCCACCGTGGTCAGCGAGACTTCGAGCCGGAAAAGCGTGAGCAGGCCGAGCGTGAACGCGACGTCGTGCATGACCGCCACCACGGCCGCCACGCCGTAATACCACTCGAATCGGAAGGCGAGGTAGATCAGCGTGATCGCGAACGAGATCAGGATCGCGAGCGCGGCCTTGGTCTGCAGCTCACTACCGATCTTCGGACCGACGGCCTCGATTCGCACCACGTTGAACTGGTCCGCGCCGTACTCCGCCTCGAAGGCGGCCGTGATCTGTTCGCCGACGTTGACGCCGTCCTCCGAGAAGCCCGGCGCACGGATCAGGAACTCGTTCTCCCCGCCGAAGCGCGTGATCTCCGAGCCCGCCGCGACCGGCTCGACGATGCTACGCAGATCGGCCACCGTCGTGGGCTGCTCGAACTCCACCTGGACGATCGTTCCGCCGGTGAAATCGACGCCGTAGTTCAGCCAGGACCCCTGGGTGAACTGCCCGATCAGTGCGGCCACGAGCGCGATGATCAGGAAGGCACCACTGATCGAAAAACCGAGGCGCCGCCGGCTGATGAAGTCGTAGTTGGCGTTCGCGAATAGTCGCATGCCGATTCTGGCTCCGCGTCAGATGCTGAGGACTTCCAGGGCACGCTTCCTGTTCAGGTAGAGCAGGAAGAACGTGCGCGTCACGTAAACCGCCGAGAAGAACGAGGCGACGATACCGATCGAGAGCGTCACCGCGAATCCGCGCACGGGCCCCGTCCCGAACTGGAACAGGATCAGCGCGGTCAGGAGCGTCGTGATGTTCGAGTCCACGATCGCCGACATCGCGTTGCTGAACCCCTCGTCGACTGCCGTGCGAACGGTGCGACCGGCGGCGAGTTCCTCTCGGATCCGCTCGAAGATCAGGACGTTCGCGTCCACCGCCATCCCGAGTGTAAGGATCAGGCCAGCGATCCCCGGTGCGGTCAGCGTGGCGTTGAGCGCTGCCAGCCCACCGAGCACGATCATCGTGAAGACGCCGAGCGCGAGGATGGCGAGGGCCCCGGACAGGCGGTAGTAGCCGATCATGATCGCCACGACCAGGAGCACGCCGACGATGCCGGCGATCTGCCCCTTCGCAACCGAATCGGCACCGAGCGACGGCCCGACCACACGCTCCTCGATGATCTCGAGTGGCGCGGGCAGCGCACCCGCCCGCAGCACGAGCGCGAGGTCGTTCGCCTCTTCGAGTGAGGCCTGGCCCATCTGGATCTGGCCGCGGTCGCGAATCTGGCTTTGCACCACCGGAGCGCTGTAGACCTCCAGGATGATCGCGATCCGCTCACCGATGTGCTCGCCGGTCACCCTGCCGAAAGTGCGACCACCGGCCCGGTTCAACTCGAAAGAGACGATCGTCTGGTTGAACTGCGGATCCCGTCCCGCAGCCGCCGTCTCCAGCGCCTCGCCCGTCATGAACGCACTGTTCGAGAGCGCATAGAGCCGGCGGTAGAGCTGCGCACCCTGAGCCTCGGGCTCGTAGTGCCAGCGGAGTTCGACACCGCGCGGGAGCACGCGCTGAACATCCGGAAGGGCCAGGTAGCGCTCGACCGTCGGCACATCCGCTTCGGCGACCAGGAAGTCACCGCCACCACCATCGAGCAGGAGCGCGGTAAGCGGCCGGGCATTGGCCGGATCCGACTCAGCGGCGTCAGATCCCTCCTCCGTCCCGGCCGTGTCGCTACCGCCGAAGAGCAGTTCCTCGACGGCCTGGCGCGGACGGTCCTGCGTCGCCCGTTCGGACAGCGCTTCCTCGCCCAGTGCCTGTACAATCGCTCGATCGATCCGCGGCAGTGCCTCGATGATCCGCGAGGCGCCGGTCACGAGCCGGAATTCGAGGTAGGCCGTCTGCTGGACGATGTCCTTGGCCCGCTCCTCGTCCTGGATTCCGGCGAGTTCGACGATGATCCGGTCGTTGCCGACCTTCTGGATCAACGGCTCCTCAACACCGAACTCGTCGATGCGCGTACGAATGATCCGCAGCGCACGATCCGTCGCATCGGCGCGTGCCTCGGGCGTGAGCGTGCCCTCGGGGTCGGCGACCTCGAGAGCCAGGTGCATCCCGCCCTGGAGGTCCAGGCCCAGTTTGAGGCCGTTCGAATACACGTACCAGCCGGCGGTGGCCAGGACCGCGAGAATCACGAGGATTCGGCCTTTCAAGGTGCCGAACATCGAGCGTCTCTCCAAGTCGTTGTCGGATAATCAAGAAGCGGGCCCGCTGCGGGACCCGAGCACGATAAATTCGCGCAGCGACGTACTGATGTCAACAAGCGGACCGTTCCGTCGGCAGCAACGAACTGGACTTTATACCCCACCTCGGGCAAAGGTGCCCGATACGGGCGAGTGGCGACGATCGAGCCGTCTGGAGCGTCTCCGGGCGGCGTATAATCGGGCGCCGATCGCCCAGCGTCAACTCCGCCCGCCCTTGCCGGCCGGCCGGAACCGTCCGAACTTCCACGCCCAACACGTTTACAAGGTCCCTTCGAATCCGTCGGAACCTTCTTCGGGGTGAACGCATGCTCCGCCGCTTCATCGTATGGTTCGCCGGGCCACTCGTCGTCGGCGTGCTCGGCTGCAACATCATCGAATCGACCGGCGTGCCCGAGGTCACACGGCTTACGGCGCACCTGGACCTGGCTCCGGATTCCGTGGCGCCGGGCGACACGCTTCGAGCCGAGGCACGGGTGGTCAACCAAGGCCACTTTGCCGCCACACTCGTGACCGAGGCCGAGTGCTTTGCCACGATCTCCCTCTTTCGCGATGAGGAGGAGCAGACGTTCCAGTCGGATCCTCCAGCGTGCTGGACGCTCTCCTCTCCGCTGACCCTCGAGCCGGGTGATACGCTCGCCCAACACTGGTCCATCGCTACCGTACACGACGACGACACCCCCTTCGAGGAAGCGACGTACCAAGTCTACCTCGACGTGGCCGCCAGGCTCGACAAAGGCTCGCCGATCCCGGACATCATGAGCACGTTCAAAGTCACCGAACAGGCCGCGGAAGAAGACGACGACCAAAACGGCGACGAAGACTCCGGTACGTGAGCCCGCAGAAGTGGCCAAGATCATCCTTGCATTTCCGATCTGACCCACCCATCCATGGGTGCGCGGTCGAGTTCCCGATCGGCAGCAGCCCACTATCTCCCTAGTGGCACTCCTTTCCACCCCTTCGCAAAGGAGTCACAATGCGCCGTCGCACCCCGTTCCTGCCGTACCTGCCACTCCTTGCCGTGTCCGTCGTGATCGCCGCGTGTGCGGATGCGCCGACGGCCGTGGCACCGGAAGAGGACGCGAACGTCCTCAGGCCCTCTTTCGCCACGGTCGACGACATCCTGGCCGGCTACGAGGCGCCCACTCGGCACCTGGTAGTCTTCAAGGGCCAGGCCCCCAACGACTTCGAGACCCAGGTCGCGGAACTGGGCGGCAGGGTGGTGATGAACCACCCGATCGGCATCGCCCTCGTGGAGGACCTCGATGGTGAGGCCGCGGACGCACTCAAGACGAGCGTGAAGGCCCAGTACGTCGAGGCGACCCCGCAGTTCCAGCTCATCGAGCCTGCGGCAGTGGCCAGCCCGATCCGCGCCCGGTTGGCAGGTGCGACGGTGCCCGCGGCCTTCACCCCGGCGAGCGCGGACGACCCTAGCCAAGCGCTCCTCTTCGAGGAGCAGTGGAATCTGCGCCACGTCCAGGCGGACGCCGCGTGGGCGGCGGGCCGGCTGGGGAGTCCGAACGTCACCGTCGCGATTCTGGACACCGGGATCGACTACATGCTCCCGGATCTACAGGGCCGGGTCGACCTGGACCGCTCGGTCTCCTTCGAGCCACTCGATGACCTCTTCGGGGCGATCTTCTACCCCGATCGTCACCCGAGCACCGACCTGCATTACCACGGCACCAACGTGGCCACGCAGGTCGCGAGCAACGCATGGGCGTTCGCTGGCGTGACGTCCCGTACCACGCTCATGTCGGTCAAGGTGTGCAGCTTCCTCGGTGGCTGCTCGGGTGTCATCGAGGGAATTCTCTACGCCATCGACAACGGCGCGGACGTCATCAACATGAGCCTCGGCGGGTGGTTCGCGAAGTCGGCGTACCCGGGTATGGTTTCCGCCTACAACGCGATCATGAACTACGCGAAGCAGCAGGGCGTCACGATCGTGGTCGCCGCGGGGAACGACGGCAACGACCTGGACACGCACAAGAACATCGGGATCAGGGATCCGGTAACGGGCGAAATCGTCGAACGGATCCACGTCCCGTCCTTCTTCGCCACGTTCTGCGACGCGACGCATGTGATCTGCGTGTCCGCGACGCGTATCGACGATGAACCGGCGAACTACACCAACTACGGCCGCTCGGCGATCGATGTGGCCGCGCCCGGTGGTGTCAGCGGAGAATGGGTGTACTCGCTCTGCCCGCAGACCAGCCTGGCCTTCTTCTGCGAGGACGGCTACTACACCCTCGGCGTTGCCGGCACCAGCCAGGCCACGCCCCACGTGGCCGGTCTCGCGGCGCTCGCCGTCGAGGACGTGGGCCGCAATGTCGCACAGGTCCGAGCCTACATCCGCAATTCGGCGGACCGCATCCCTGGCCACGGCGGCAACTCGCCGTACTACGGCAAGGGCCGGATCAACGTTGCCAGGGCGGTCGGCGCGACGAAGTGATCAGGGGAGCTGATACTCGGCTCCCGGCTTGACGCCTCCTGATGCACTCGGGCCCGCTGCACTCGCAGCGGGCCCGATCGTCGTTCATACCCCTGGCCATTGCACATCACCCCGTGATGGGAGGCCGTTGCGTAATGTAGCGCGTGGCGACGTCGCCTGCCGTGAGTGCGATCAGGATCCCGAGGAGAAGCAGCCAGAAAAGGAGGACGACGCGGTTCACGCTCTGCTGCTCGGCCAGGTGCATGAAGACCAGGATGATCAACGTGCCCTTGATGCCCGCGATTATGATGGCCACCGGCACGTGGAAGCGCCCCAGCGGCGCGAAAGAGAGCACGAGGGTGAGGATCGAGAACGCGAGGAGTGCGAGCCAGGTGAACAGGTAGCTACGTCCCGTGATTCGTCGCTCGAGCATGGCGGCCTCACCGTAGCAGGTAGAAGAGCGGCCAGAGGAAGATCCAGACGACGTCCACGAAGTGCCAGTACATCCCTCCCAATTCCAGCGGCGTGTGATAGGTCGAGCTCCACGCGCCGCGGTGCGCCTTCCACCCGAGCCAGGAGAGGAGGCCGATTCCGCCGATCACGTGGAGCGCGTGCAGCCCGGTCATGAAGTAGTAGAGCGTGAAGAAGGTCGGGGCGCCGGGTGTGGTGAGCTCGGCGAAACGGTAGTATACGCCCGGGAAGATGCCGTCACGGAAGTGGATCGTGTATTCCACACCCTTGAGCACCAGGAACAGGATCCCGAGTCCCACGGAGACTGTCAGGAGCCGGACGATTTTCCCGCCCCGGTCCGACCTCGCCGCCGGTATGCACGCCGCCACCGCGTAGCTGCTGCTGAT
>CALKIP010000186.1 GCA_937995995.1 uncultured bacterium | reverse complement strand
TCCGCGAGGGCGGCCGCACCGTCGGCGCCGGCGTGGTCACGGAGATTCTGGAGTAGTATGGTGGGCGTGGGGCGCGCAACCTTGCGTGCCCCACGCCCGCTATTGTTGTATATCGTAGGGCGCAGCAGGAACGTCGAGGGGTTTGGCCGGCGCACTGCTCCGGCGTTCGCCTGATCGAACGCTTGCTTGCGGTCGACGGCAACCGGTGGCGTGTCGCAGCCCGGCTGGAGCGTTCGCCTGGCCGGGCCTGTGGCCATAGGGGCTGGAACTCCCTGCCGGCGGCGGTCTGCAAACGAGCTGGCCCATTGCCGGGCCGGGGCGCAGATGGAGGTGGAGGCCCATGCGCGACAATATCATCCTCGCCTGCACGCAGTGTAAGGAGAGGAACTACCATACGACGAAGAATCGGCGTAAGCATCCGGAGCGCGTCCAGTGGCGCAAGTACTGCCCGCGCTGCAACGAGCATACGGAGCACAGGGAAACGAAGTGAGTCGTGCGCGGACGGCGTCGCCGGGGTGCGGTCGTCCTAGCGCGGATTCACGGTAATGCGGAGTGATCAGATGATTTCGCTGGCCCGCACGCGCGCCTTTGGCGCGGAGGTCATCGACGAGCTGAAGAAGGTGACGTGGCCGGATTGGCCGCAGCTCAAGAACGCGACGTTCGTCATCCTCGTGTTCGTGCTGATCGTCGCCGCCATCATCTGGTTGATGGATCTCGCGGTCAGCAACATCCTCGAGTTGATCCTCAACCTCTTCACGGGCTGAGCGATGGCGGAAGAGGTGCGCTGGTACGCGATCCAGACCTACTCGGGGCACGAGAACAAGGTCAAGAGGCTCGTCGAGCATCGGATCGCCGAGGAAGAGGGCGAGACTCCTGAGACGAAGCAGATCCAGGAGGTCCTCGTTCCGACCCAGGATGTGGTCGAGATCAAGAACGGCAAGCGGGTGACCGTCACTCGGCGGCTCTATCCGGGCTACGTGCTGGTCAAGATGGTCCTGAACCAGCGCACACAGCACGTGATCAACAACATCCAGGGCGTGATCAAGTTCGTGGGCGCCGGCAGGGAGCCGCAGCCGCTGCGTGAGGAGGAGGTCAACAAGATCCTCGGCCTCACCCCGGAGGTGGAAGAGGCGGAGCCCCGTGAGGAGATTCCGTTCCGGGTCGGCCAGGTGGTCGAGGTCATGGAGGGTCCGTTCACGGACTTCAGCGGGACGGTACAGGACGTCGACCCCGACAAGGGGAAGGTCAAGGTTGAAGTGAGCCTGTTCGGCCGGCCGACATCGGTCGAGCTGGATTACACGCAGCTCAAGGGATACTAGCGGGCATGGCTAAGAAGGTCGTGGGCTTCATCAAGCTCCAGGTACCCGGAGGGGCGGCGAATCCCGCTCCGCCGGTTGGTCCGGCGCTGGGTCAGCACGGCGTCAACATCATGGAGTTCTGCAAGCAGTTCAACGCCAGGACCCAGGCGCAGGCGGGGCTGATCATCCCGGTCGAGATCACGGTGTTCGCCGACCGGTCGTTCACTTTCGTCACCAAGACGCCGCCGGCGCCGGTGCTCCTCAAGAGGGCGGCCGGTGTGAGCAAGGCCTCGGGTGCTCCCAACAAGGAGTCGGTCGGGCAGGTCACCCGGCAGCAGGTCCGCGAGATCGCTGAACTCAAGATGCCGGATCTGAACGCCGCGGACGTGGATTCGGCGATGCGGATGGTCGAGGGAACGGCCCGGTCGATGGGCCTGAAGGTGGTGGACTGATGCCGAAGCACGGAAAGAATTACAGGACGGCGGCGGCCACGATTCCCAAGGGGCTCGTGGTCGAGGACCCCAAAGAAGCGCTGCAGCTCGTCAAGGATGCGGCCTTCGCCAAGTTCGACGAGACGGTCGAGGTGTCGGTGCGGCTCGGCGTCGACCCCCGGCACGCCGATCAGATCGTGCGGGGCACGGTCGTGCTGCCGCACGGTACCGGCAAGTCGGTCCGGGTTCTGGTCCTGGCGCAGGGTGACAAGGTCCGTGAGGCCGAGGAGGCCGGCGCCGACTACGCGGGGATGGAGTACGCGGAGAAGATCAAGGAGGGCTGGCTCGACTTCGACGTCGCCGTGGCGACGCCCGACGTCATGGGTCAGGTCGGCCAGCTCGGTCGCGTGCTGGGCCCGCGCGGGCTCATGCCCACGCCCAAGGCCGGCACGGTCACCTTCGACGTCGGAGACGCGGTCAGGGAGATCAAGGCCGGTAAGATCGAGTTCCGTGTCGACCGCACCGGCAACGTGCACGCACCGATCGGGCGGGTTTCCTTCTCCGTGGATCAGCTCGCGGACAATCTGGGCGCGTTCATGGATACGGTGATCCGGGCCAAGCCGGCGGCCGCAAAGGGCGCCTACGTCAAGACGGTCGCCGTTTCAAGCACGATGGGACCGAGTGCCCGGATCGATCCGAATCTCTATCGGCGAGTGGCTGCGCGATGAAAGTGCAACAGAAGCAGGCGGTGGTCGAGGATCTCGCCAGCAAGCTCAAGGACGCGCAAGCGTTCTATCTGACCGACTTCACCGGCCTGAACGTGAAGAGCATGACGGACCTGCGCTCCCGGCTGCGTAAGGCGGGTGTGGAGTACATGGTCGTCAAGAACACACTGGCGGAGCGGGCGCTCGACGGCCTGGACCTCCCCGACATCGGACAGTTCTTCGTCGGTCCGACGGGGTTGGTCATCAGCCGTGAGGATGCAGTTGCCGCCGCCAAGGTACTGCGAGACTTCGCCAGGGAGCACGATGATCGACCGGCCGTGAAGGTCGGCGTCGTCGAGCGGCGTGCCGTGAACCCCGAGGAAGTGGATCGGATCGCGACGCTGCCGCCCCGCGAACAGCTCCTGGCCGAGCTTGCCGGTGCGATGGAGGCGCCGCTGGCTCAGTTGGCCTACGTGCTCCAGTCCATGCTGGGCGAATTCGTGGGCTTGCTCGAGGCGCTGCGCGCCGAACGGGAGAGCGCCTGAACATTACACCCCATCCGCAATACAGGAAGAAACGAAATGGCTACCAAGGAAGAACTGCTCGACGCGATCGGCGGCATGACCGTCCTGGAGCTGGCTGAGTTCGTCGAGGCCTTCAAGGAAAAGTTCGGTGTGACCGCCGTGGCGGCTGCTCCCGTCGCCGCAGCGGGTGCGGCTCCTGCCGCCGGCGCTGCGCCCGCGGCTGAGGAGAAGACGGAGTTCGACATCGAGCTGAAGGAGGTCGGCGCGAAGAAGATCCAGGTCATCAAGGTGATCCGCGAGGTCACGAGCCTGGGTCTGAAGGAGGCGAAGGACCTGGTCGACAACGCGCCGTCCACCGTCAGGGAGGCCGTGTCCAAGGAAGAGGCCGAGCAGATCAAGGCCAAGCTCGAGGAGCAGGGCGCTACGGTCGAGCTGAAGTAGGCCCGTCGCCACGTCTCCACCTGATCGGGCTCGGACCCGGGGCCTTTGCCCCAGGTTCCGAGCCCGTCGGGCACGCGCTCGGGGGCCGCTCCCGGGCTCGATCGCCGAGGGATCGCGCGTGACACGCAGAGTGCAATGGAGCACTCGACGAACGCGCACCGCGGTGGAGCAGGCGGCAGACGGGTCGAACACTTCAGCTCGACAAAGGCGCCCATGCTCCGATTGAGTCGAAAGTCGTATCATAGTCTAGACAACATCCCCACCGCCCTTCCTGGCGGCCGGGGGTTTCTGTGCTTGTTTTCCGGGAGGGCCGCCCGTCCGCTTGCCGGGGAGACGCTCACGAGCGTTTCCCAGGCGCGGGCGCGCGGCTCCTATCGCCTGAGGAGGGAGATCCGCCTTGGCTAATCAGAACGGCAGGCTTCCGGTCGTCAACTTCGGAAAGCTGAAGTCGGTCATGGAGATGCCGAACCTGCTGGATGTGCAGGTTCGGGCGTTCCAGACACTGCTGCAGACGGATGCGGCGGCCCAGGAACGGGAGGATGTGGGGCTCGAGCGGGTCTTCAACGAGATCTTCCCGATCACGGATGTGAACGAGAAGTTCTCGCTCGAGTACGTCTCCTACACGCTCGGCGAGCCGAAGTACTCGGTCGAGGAGTGCATCGAGCGTGACATGACCTATGCGGCGCCGTTGAAGGCGACGCTACGGCTCGTGGTATGGGAGGAGATCGAGGATGGTGAGCGCCGGCCGCAGGACATCATCGAGAAGGAGGTCTATCTCGGTGATCTTCCGCTGCTGACGGACCTGGGCACCTTCATCATCAACGGCTCCGAGCGCGTGATCGTGAGCCAGCTGCACCGCTCTCCGGGCGTGGTCTTCGAGGAGACCATCCACCCGAACGGCTCGAAACTCTTCAGCTCGCGGATCATCCCGTTCCGTGGCTCGTGGGTCGAGTTCACGGTCGACATCCACAATGTGGTCTACGTCCACATTGACAAGAAGAAGAAGTTTCCCGCGACGGCGCTGCTTCGGGCGTTCGGGTACGGATCGGACGAAGAGATTCTCCGTCTCTTCTACACGACGCGCGAGCTTGACCTGGTCGAGACCGACGAGGCCCGCACTCAGCGTCGCGAGGCGGTCGGATCGCTCCTGGCCGAAGACGTCGTGGACCCGGAATCGGGCGAGGTGCTGGCGGAGACGGCCGAGGAACTCACCACGGACGTCTACAACCGTCTGCGCCGGGCCGGGATCGAGAAGGTCCAGATCTTCACGAGTGGCACGGAAGCCCGCGGAGGCGAGAGCCCGCTGCTCAAGAACACCCTGCGCAAGGACCCCACCAAGGATGAAGAGGGTGCGCTCAAGGCGATCTATTCGCTGCTGCGCCCCGGCGATGCGCCGAGTCTGGAGACCGCGCGCGTCGCGCTCGAGCGGATCTTCTTCAACCCCAAGCGCTACGACCTCGGTCGGGTGGGGCGCTACAAGATCAACCAGCGGCTGAAGCTGAACATTCCCGCGGGGCATACGGTGCTCACGCAGGAGGACTTCATCGCCATCATCCGCTACCTGATCGAACTGCACGAGGGTCGGGGTTTCGTCGACGACATCGACCACCTCGGCAACCGTCGCGTGCGCAGTGTGGGTGAGCTGATCGCGAACCAGTTCTCCGTCGGACTCTCGCGCATGGCGCGCCTGGTCAAGGAGCGCATGTCGATCACCACGGACATCGAGAAGATCAACATCGATGACCTGGTGAACGCGCGAACGGTGAGTGCCGTCATTCAGGCGTTTTTCGGCTCGAGCCAGCTCAGCCAGTTCATGGACCAGACGAACCCGCTGGCGGAGCTTACGCACAAGCGGCGTCTGTCGGCGCTCGGGCCGGGCGGGCTGACTCGTGAACGTGCCGGCTTCGAGGTCCGTGACGTCCACTATTCGCACTACGGGCGCATGTGCCCGATCGAGACGCCGGAGGGTCCGAACATCGGGCTGATCACCAGCCTGACGACCTTCTCGCAGATCAACGACCTCGGATTCATCGAGACACCGTATCGCAGGGTGGTCGATGGGCGAGTCACCGACGAGATCGTCTGGCTCGACGCGAACGCGGAAGAGGACCTGGTCGTGGCGCAGGCGAACGCGCCGTTGAACCCGGACGGCACGTTCCGCAACGAATTCGTCCTGTGCCGCGTGCGCGACGACTTCCCGCTGCTGCCGCCGTCGCAGATCCAGTACATGGACGTGGCGCCGGCTCAGCTCGTCTCGGTCGCCGCCGCGCTGATCCCCTTCCTGGAGCACGATGACGCGAACCGTGCGCTCATGGGCTCCAACATGCAGCGTCAGGCCGTGCCCCTGCTGCGGGCCGAGG
>CALKIP010000185.1 GCA_937995995.1 uncultured bacterium | reverse complement strand
CCGCGCGAGCAGGCGGACCAGCTCTTCAACCGAGTCATGCAGGCGATTGCGCTGAATGACGAGGCCCAGGCGTCGTTCTTTCTGCCAATGGCGATCCTGGCCTACCAGCAGGCCGGTGACCTGGACGCGGATGGACTCTACCACCTGAGCGTGCTGGAGACCGCATCGGGGAACGCAGCCGCGGGGCGTGCCACGGCCGAGCGTGTGTTGGAGGAGTCGCCGGATCACATCCTTGCTCTCGGTGCCGCCGCCCGTGCGGCCGATGCGGTGGGCGATGCGGAGGCCGCACGCCGCCACTACGAGCACCTGCTGCGTGTCTTCGATGGAGAGGTCGGGCGGGACCGGCCCGAGTACATCGACCACAGTCAGATTCTGCCGGAGTATCGCGCGGAGGCGGAAAGCTATCTGGCGCGGTAGGTGAGCGTTGCCGCCTCGCCCCGGGGTTTGCCCCCCCCGGGGCGTGCCGGGAAGCGTTCTAGAGGATCTCGAGGAGTCGATCGGGATCGACCGGCTTGGTCAGGACGATCTCCACGCCTCGCCGCTGGAGCTGCTCCTCATTCTCCGCAACGCTCCAGCCGGTGATGAGGCCGATCCTGATGGAGCGGTCCCTGCTCCTCAACCGCTCGATCAATTCCCACCCGTTCATGTCCGGCAAGCCGAGATCGCTCAGCACGATGTCGAACTTGCCATCGTCGAAGAGGCGCAACGCCGATTCGGCATTCGGCGCGGTCTGCACCGTGTGACCCGCGCCGCGGAGTGAGGCCGCTGTGGCCTCGAGGCCGAGCACGTTGTCGTCGACGAGGAGGACGCGGCACGACGCCGACCGCTTCGGTCGACGCCGCACGGGCTCGGCCACCGTGTCGGGTCTGGTTGCGGCCGCGGGCAGCCGCAGGGTGACCGTCGTACCCACGCCCGGCCAGGTCTCCAGCTCCAGTTCACCACTGTGGCGACGCGCGATCCCGAACACCTCCGCCAGCCCGAGACCGGTGCCGTGCGCCCCCTTCGTCGTGAAGAACGGCTCCAGCGCCCGGGCATGGATCTCCGCAGGCATCCCCGTCCCCGTGTCCTGTACCGAGAGCAGAACGGAGTCGCCGTCGCCACTTGCGATGCAACGCAGCTCACCGCCGTTCGGCATGGCATCGATCGCATTCTTCAGCAGGTTGAGCAGCGCCTGGCGAAGCTCGCCGGGATTCGTGTTGATGTAGAGGTGGGGGGCCACGGATTCGACCACACGGATCGAATCGCCCCGCTCGAGGATCGCCGGGCGCACCAGTTCGATCGCATCGCGGACCAGGTCCTCGACCGCCGAGGGCTGGAACGACATGGCCCCGAGGTGGCGGCGCGTGAAACGCTGGATCCGGCGCACCGTCTCCGCTCCCCCTTGAGCCGCCATCAAGATCCGCTCGGCGTACGTCTTCACCGTCTCAGGCCGGTCGCCGTGCTCCCGGATCAACTCGGCAAAGGCGACGATCGGATTCAGCGCATTGTTCAGATCATGCGCCACACCCGCGGCGATCTCGCCCAGACTTGCGAACCATTGCGATCTGACCAGCTGCTCCTGGGTGGCCTGGAGTGCAGAGGAGCGCTCGGCTGCGACCCTCTCCAGCTCGTCCGCCTCGACGGCGGCGCGCCGGAAGAGGCGCGACAACTCGATCGCCATCCCGATATGCCTGCCGACCGCCGCGAGGAGCTCGACCTCCTGGTTCGAGAAGGCGGGAGCGCGCCGGGCCACGAGTATCGAGCCGAGCGCACGATCCTGCCCGAGTAGGGGCAGTCCGGTGAGGTGCGATCCCGAGCGGGTCGTCGATCCCGCGTCCTCGGGCTCGAGTACGGTCGGCGTGCCGGATTCGACCGTACGCATGTGAAGCGCCTGTGCTCGCGTCCGGTGCACGCCCGGCAGACCATCCGCACCAGGTGGGAATTGGTAGCCACTCCGCAGCTCCCCGCCATCGCGCAGCGCGATCTCGATGGAATCCAGGGGAAATGACGTCAGCAGCGGCTCGATGGCTCGCTCGAGCAGCGCCCGCTCCTCGAGTCCGGCGCTCGTCGCCTGGAAGACCGTGTTCATGACCTGCAGGCGGATCCCCTCACCGGCACTGCTCTCGACTGCGCGCGCACGATGCAGCGCGATCGCGGCATGATCGGCCAGGGCGAGGAGGAACCGGACATCGACGGGTAGCACGCGTCCGTGCGGATTGAGCACCACGAGCGCGCCCAGTGCCACGCCCGAAGGACCGCGAATCGGCAATATCATCCCGGAGTCAGGTGTTCGCCCACCGAGGAGGTCGGCCAACATCGGGTCGAGCGCGTCGGGACCGTCCGGCTGCACCATAAGTGGACGAGCGTCGACCAGCGAACGCTCGACCACCGTGTCCGCCCGTGGATAGCTGCGTCCGATGAAATCGGAGAGCGGCTTGCTGCGTGGGTGGACGGCAGTCAGCTCGAGATGGGAGGGCTCTGCGGCCGTCGCGAATACGGCAGCCACCTCGCAGCCCACGACCATGCGCAGCCGGTCCAGGATCAGCGACAGCACCTCGTGAGCGGACTCGGTACTGGCGAGCGCGTGTGCGAGCTCCGCGAAGAACGACAGCTCACGCTCTCGCCGCTCGGATTCCCTTGGGACGATCTCCGACTCCGGTGTGGATACTGTGTGGGCGCGCATGTCCGTCACGGCTCTCTCACTGACGTGGATCACGTGATCTGCGCAGCCGTCCGCAACGGTGCGGTCGGCGATCTGGGGGTACGGATACTCCTGGCCGCTTCCGGCCCGAACTCGTACTTCGGGCTACGTGCGCGTCGATTCCGTCGTCAGAGTGGAACGCGTGTGGGTGGGCTTGCTGCGACACAAGCGTCTTCCGCAGTGGGCTGCGGATGCGACCGGGGCAACTTCAAGGTAGCGCCCTCGGCTCCGCTTTGCGAGGGTGTTCCTCGTCCGGTGCGATACGGCCATGATCCGCGGAGCGCCGCGCGCGGGCGGCCGAGACCGGGCCCTTCGGCGGCGCGGCCCACCGCCCGCCAAATGCAAGCCGCCAGCGGCTCTGTCCCGGGTGGGCTCGCGCCGGTCAGAGCCCGGTGGGCAGATCGATGAACTCGGTCGGCAGGCCGAACCGGTCGGCCAGGTGGTCGGCGAGCGCACGCACGCCCCACGTTTCCGTGGCGTAGTGGCCGCCGTAGTACACGTTGATCCCGCCCTCGACCGCGTCGAAGTACGTGTGATGCGCGCCCTCGCCCGTGACCAGTGCATCCAGGCCCGCGGCGATCGCATCGCCGATCATCCCGCCGCCGCCGCCAGTGAGCACGCCCACGCGGCGAAGCCGTTCCGGTCCGCCGGGAAGCAGCTGCACACGGCCGCCGAGCACCTCGTCCAATCGGGCCAGCAGCACTTCTCGCTTCACCTCGAGGGTGCCCTGGATTCCTACGGATGTGCCCCGGTAGTCGCCGAACTCGCCGTCGATCTCGATCCCCAACTCACGCGCCAGCACTGCGTTGTTGCCGACTTCCGGGTGCACATCCAGCGGAAGGTGCGCGCCATAGACCGCGATGTCGTGCTCGAAGAGGAGCCGCAGGCGACGATAGCGTCGCTCCGTCACCGGCCGGTTGCCGTCCCAGAAGAGGCCGTGATGGACGAGCAGCAGGTCGCAGCCACGCTCGGCCGCCTCGCGGATCGACGCCTCGCTCGCATCGACCGCAGCAGCAACACGCGTCACTTCCCCGCTGTTCTCCACCTGCAATCCGTTCAGCGCATTCGGATAGTCGGGCACTTCGGTGATACGGAGATACTCATCGAGATAGTCGACCAATGCCTCGAGACGCATGTCTCCTCACTCCTGGACTCACCCATTGCTCGGTCCCACGACTGCCGGCGACGTTGTGGAAAACCACCCCAGATCTGTCCACAACCGCGGGTGGAAACATCCACACAACCCCTCAAGTGGAAGTGCAACAACAAATTGACCGGTTTCCACACGGTGTGGAAAAAAGGCGTGGAGCCGACGGTGCGAAGCTCCACGCCCGGTATGTTGCACGTCGAGGGTGCGGTCAGCCCTTTCCGGCGATCGCCTTCTCCGGCACGGCGCTTCCCGCCGCCTTGCCAGCCGGCGTTTCCGTCTTGGCGGTCGTGTTGTCGATCATCTTCATGCTCCCATCGACCCTGCCGCCTTCGTCGAGCTTGATCCGCCGCGCCTGGACCTCGCCCTCGATCAGGCAAGTGGCCTGTAGCTCGAGTCGGCTATCGGCGACGATGGTTCCGACGACCCTGCCCCCGATCACGGCATCCTGCGTCGTGATATCGCCGTTGACGACGCCATCCTTGCCGATCACGACCGCCTTCCCCGCCCTGACGGTGCCTTCGACGACGCCCTCGATCCGCAGCGTGCCCTCGGTGATGCAATCGCCTACGACACGCATGCCGGGGCCGATGATCGAGATGACGCCGTCACGGGCCTGCTGTCCCGCCTGGTTGTCTTTCATAACCGTGCCACTCACCTGTGATGGTTTCCTGTCCCTGCCGAACATGCTTCCTCACGGTTGCCGGACGACGGCGAGGGGATCGATCACCTGGCCGCCCTTCCGTACCTCGAAGTGGAGGTGTGGCGCCGTCGAGCGGCCCGTCGACCCGCTCAACGCGATCACCTCGCGTCGTTCAACACTATCACCGGCGGCGACGAAGATCTGCGATGCGTGCCCGTACATCGATTCGTACCCGTCGCCGTGTTCGATCAGTACGTAGCGGCCATAGATCTCATCCGTACCGGCCGCCCGCACGACCCCCGCGCCGGCGGCGCGGATGTAGGAGTCCTGGGGCACGGCTATGTCGAGCCCCGGGTGCGGCGTCCCATCCTCATCCGTGAGCTGCCGCGTGACGTAGCCTCGTTGCGTGAGCGGCCACGATTCGGGTGCACTGGCCGCGCCCGTAGGTGGCTCCACGCTCGGCGACTCCGTCCGGAGTGGCGGCAGGAGCGGCTCCTGTCCGCCGGGTGCCGCATCCGCGCCGAGCAGTGCGCGCACGCGCTCGTACTGAGCCTCGACCTCCGCGAGCGTACGGGCGAGTTCCGCCACCTTCGCGCGCTCCTCCTCGAGGCGGGCGACTTCCTGTTCCAGACCGGGCACGCGGCCCGCCTGCGCCGTCACGTACCACCACGACGAGGCCATGACCACGAAACCGATCGGCAGCAACAGCACCAGTACGAGCAGGAATTTGAGCCGTCGGTAGGAGATCTCTAGCGTGCGCGTCTCGAGGTCCCCGTGTGGGACCACGATGAAAGTCAGCTTTCGATCATCCATGCTCCGGATCGCCCCCGGTTGAAGGTTCTCGCACCGTTACGAGACCGCCTCGGCCACCGGGCTGCCGACCAGGAGCTCGTAGAGACGCTCGAAATCCTCGGCGCCGTAGAAGGGGATCTCGATCCTGCCCTTCATCCCCCGCGACCGCTTGATCTTGACCGCGGTCCCGAGGACCCGTTGCAACTCCTCCTCCAGGCGCCGCTCCGCCGCCTCACGCGGGCGCTCCGGCCGAGTGCGTGCCGACGATCCCTTCTTCGGACGCCTGCCCTGGACCTCGGCCTCCACCTGTCGGACGCTCCACCCCTCGTCCACTGCACGACGGGCGAGGACCGACATCTGATGATCATTGCCCACGCCCAGAAGCGCGCGGGCGTGCCCGGCACTCAGGCGACCCTCCGCCACGAGCTGGCGGACGGAAATGGGCAACTGGAGCAGCCGCA
>CALKIP010000184.1 GCA_937995995.1 uncultured bacterium | reverse complement strand
GACTTCAGTCGTCTCTTCCTAAGTGAGCCGATCATCGCCTCCTCACACGCCGTGCACTCCGTCGACGAGCCGCCACCCTTCGACGCAGCTCCTTGATCGCCCTGTAGTCCGGTGATTTGTAGGTGCGCGCGCGCGAATCATCCTGGTGCCAGCCCACCGCCGTGCCGCGTGCCAGGTCTCGAACGACCTCCCTCACCATTCTGACGCCGTTCGCCAGCAACACGCCCTCACGGTATTCCTCGAGGTAGGCGAGAGGGTCGCCGTCGGGAGCCGGATTGAAACGGAAAAGCTCCTGTCGGAACACCATGCCGGAATCCACGGCTGCCTCGACCGCATGGATGGTCACACCGACTTCTGTTTCGCCGTTGTACATCTCCCAGAACCCCGGTGCGGCTCCGCGATACTCCGGGACCTTTCCGGTGTGGATGTTGATCGATCCCATCCGAGGGAGGCCGAAGACCGACTCTTTAAGAATGTAGGTACCTGCAACGACCCCCAGATCCGGCGCATACTCGCGGAGGGCCGAGAGGAAATCCGGATCGTGGAAGTCGTTGACGCGCCAGCATTCCACCGGATCACTCGCGGGCGGCGCTTGGGGAAAGTCCGATGCAGAGCTCGCACTCGCACCGAGACGTAACTTGCCGACTACGGCTCCAACAAGGCCGCGAATTCCCTGCATCCGATGAACATGACGGATCTTCTGAGTCAGGCTGCGCTCACGCGTCCGGTACGGCGCGAGGACGAGCAGAAGTCGCCCGACCTCCGGTAGTGACCCCAATGCCTCTGCCACACGCGAGCCGAGTTCTCCACAACTAAGGATCACGACGGAGAAGCCGCTGTCTCGCAACCCCGCCTCTTGAATGCCTTCCTCCACCAATCGCGTCCCAGGCGCCGGATCCGGGTCCTGGTTTTCGATGTTCGTGCTCACGCCCGCTGCCTGCATGCTTTCTCTTTCGGCGCCAGCGACTCCGCGATCGACGTGAAGCGAAACTCCCGCACGAGTGCGCGGATGCGGTCCGCCGTGCGGTGCAGCCCGCCGTAGTGGCGCACGCGCGTCTTCCACGACACGTCCAGGCGCGGCTGGTCCGGGTCCAGCTCCCAGGGGTGGATGTAGAAGGTGCCCGGCACGCCACGCCTCGTGCACTCCCGGAACGCCGAACGGACCAGGCCGTACGGAAGCAGCCTCAGATAGCCGCCCCCCGCGGCCGGGAGGTTCCGGCCCAGGCGGCGCAGCGTGGCGGGAGGGACTTCGTAGATCCTGCCCGACGGGCGCTCGAGCCAGTGCGGGTCCCGCTCCCCGTCGGCGTAGCCGTAGCCGCGTCGCCGGACGGGAAAGAGACTCGAATCGTAGCGATAGCCCTCCTCGATCAGGATGTCGAGCGCCCACTCGTGCCCCGGCACGATCGAGAAGCTTGGCGCACGGAAGCCGAGCACCGGCCGCCCGGTCAGGTCCTCGAGGTGGCGCTTGGTGCGCCGCACCGACTCGCGGAATTCCTCGGGCGTCTGGTGCGTGACCCGGCGGTGGTCCCAGCCGTGAGACGCGATCTCGTGGCCCGCCTCGGCCAGTGTGCGCACCAGCCCGGGATCCCGCTCGGCGACCCAGCCGAGCACGAAGTGTGTCGCACGTACCTCACGCTCGGCCAGGATGTCGAGGAGCCGCATCATGCTGTCGCCGACCCGGCTGTCGAAGCGGCCCCACTCTGCGGGAGTGATCCACGGCTCCAGGGCGGAGACGTGGAAAAACTCCTCCACATCCACCGTGAAGTAGTGCGTGACGTCGTCGCTCTGCATCTTCATCTTCGGATTCGGATTTGCCCGGGGAGGCATCTCGGGCGGCGGGAACCGCAAGGTCGACGCCCCGAGATGCGTCTGCGGCTCCAGGCTCGCACGGCCGGCCTCGCGCGTTGCGCGACAACGGGTTACACTCGAACGCTCCCGACCGCCACGCGCGGGGTCGTGTTGCGGCCGTCCATCACCTGGCGTCGTTCGGATACGTCGGCACCGGGATCAGCGCGAGTTCGCGGAAGGAAAGTGCGCTCCATGAAACGAAACTGGCCGGCACGTGCGGCGCTCGCCGTGATCCTCCTGGCCACGATGACGCCCGCCGGCAGCGGTCTCGGCGCCCGGCCCGGGCCCGCCTTCTGCCTGGCGTGCGGCTCGCGTGGTCTGGCGGATGCGCTCGCCAACATCGTGCTCTTCGCCCCACTGGGCGTGGCACTCGCCCTCGGGCGTCGCGGCGTGGTGCGCCCGGTCGTTTCGGGCGCGCTCCTTTCCCTCACGATCGAGGTGGTACAGCACTTCGTCCCGGGCCGCGACCCGAACCTGGCCGATGTCTTCACCAACACCGTGGGCACCGCGGTGGGCGTGCTTCTGGTCCGCACCTCGCATCGCTGGCTCCGCCCCGCACCTCAACACGCATCGCGGCTCTCCCGCGCCTCCGTGGCCCTCGCGCTTGGCCTCCTCCTCGGCGTAGGTCCACTACTCGCCCCAACCCTCCCCGAGACGACTTACTACGGCCAGTGGACCGCGCGCTTCGAAAACATGGCCCACTATGAAGGCCGCATCGTCGCGGCGTCGGTGGGCGGGGTACCGATCGCATCGGAGAGGGTCCACGACTCCGACGCGCTGCGCCGGCACATGGCTGAGGGCGCGGAAGTGCGCATCGACGCCGTCGCCGGACCGCCACCGGATGGTCTTGCGCCGATCTTCAGCATCTTCGACGACCAACAGCGCGAGATCTTCCTGCTCGGCGCGGAGGGTGAGGTGGTGGTGGTGCGACATCGGACGAGGGCCGTGGAACTGCGACTGGACCAGGCGGACCTCACTGTGCCCGACGCGCTCCACGGGATCGAGGCCGGCGACCCGCTTCGGCTGCGCTTCTGGCGCTCGGGCCGCGAGTACTGCCTCGAGGTGAACGACCGCCGGAGCTGCGATCTGGGCTTCGGATTGGAGGACGGCTGGAGCGTGATCTACTTCGATGGAAGTTTCCCGCTCCCGCTACGTGGTCTGCTCGGGCTGGGCTGGCTGGCAGGCCTCTTCGTGCCTGCCGGGTTCTGGCTGCGACGGCGGCGCGACGCCGTGATCGCTGTGGGCGGCGCCGTCGTCGGGCTCGCCGTGATCCCGGTGATGACGGGTCTCCTGCCCACGTCTGTCGCGGGCTATCTGGCGGCGCTGGCGGGGATCGGCGGTGGGGTCGGGCTTTGCCGCGTGGTTCACCCCAGGCTACGCGGTCGAGATAGGGCCCGCATACCGAGCCCGATCTCGTAGGCGACGCGTCTAGGTCCGAACACTATCGATATCGAGCACGCTATCCGAGCCCTTTCTCGATGCCGGGCTTCGGCGGTGCGTCCATTACGACATTCGACTCGCGTCGGAGCCGGGAGCGGTGCACTCCGCCGAACGGCATTCTGTGGAGCGAGTAGCCGAGATCCCACAGGCCCGTCGGGCCGAGGGGGAGGCCCCGTCCTGGGGCCCCCCCGTAGCGGCCCTCGGTCCTAGTTCAGCGGGCAGCCCATCTCGTTCCAGCGCTCGAACTGGTTCTTCATCGTCTTGAAGTCGCCCGCCGCGAAAGCCGCCTGCACGGCCGCAATGACCTGTGACGGCGAGGCCGCGTAGTCGACGCGGTTCGTGGACGAGCTGAGCAGCGCCGCGACGGCGTGCCGGGCAAGCGCGTGGACGCCGCCGCCCTTGGCATTGAGACCGCCGAGCAGCGTGCCGCCGTAGTTCACGCCGAACACCGCATCGAAGCTATCCGAGGGCGCGTAGCCGACCCACGAGTCGAAGTGGTGGGGCTGCTTCCAGTAGCCGGGCGTGCAACCTTGCGTCCCGCCGCGCGGGGTCATCGAGTTGTAGAACTTGAACGCCACGTCTGTGAGGTTGCTGAGATCGGTGACCGTCGCGGTGTTCGTTCCGACCAGGAGCTGTTTGCTCGTCTGGACCGCATCCGTGTACACGACCACGACGATCGAGTCGACCTGCATCCCGGGCTCGAGCAGCTCCGTCACCGTGACCGTGGCGAGCGGTGCCGTCGGGTCCTTCATCGTCCAGACGGTGGTCCGCGACCCGGCGGCGAGGGAGAAGGTCGAGGTCCCGGCCGGCGTCGTGGCCTCGAATGCGTAGGTCCCTTCCGGCCCGAATTTGTAAACGTCGATGTACCCCGTCGGCACCACGTTGAAGGCCGGGGCGGAGGGTCCGAGAACGTCCTCGGCGCCCGTCTGGGCGCCATCCTCGGCGCAGGCCGTCAACACGAAAGCCGCGGCTGCGCCACCGAGCAGCTTGCCATACCATCTCATGGGGGGTTTCCTTGTCCTGAGGGAACGTGGGAGATGCTGCACTCACCCGACCCGTTCGCAAGGGAGGTGCCCTGTGCCCGCCGCCCGCAAGGCGTTGTGAGTACAGGACGTGGAAACACGCTGGAGTTACGGCCTGTTGCGACTTCTCCTCAAGATGCGGCCGCGTACCACACCGCTAACTCCCAGCGTTCACGACGTTTGTCACGAGCGCAACGCTTCCGTCAGGCAGGGAGGCGGCTCACCGTCTCGCCGTAGCCATCACCCCCGCGGCCTCCACCAGCGCACGCAGGCACCGGTCGATGCGTGCGTAGCTGGCGTCGAACACCTCCGCGGGGTGACCCCAGGGGTCGCGGATCACCCGGGTGTCGATCGGCTCCGGGTCGAGGTCGCCCAGCACCAGTACGGACTCCGGTGGGCGACCATAGAGGCGGAGGATGTCGTTCTTCTGCTTGCGGTCCATGACGACGACCAACTCGGCGGCGCCGACGTTTTCGATCGTCAGCAGCTTCGATCGGTGCAAGGTCAGGTCGAGGCCGCGGCGCTCGGCGCAGTGGATCGCCTCGGTCGGCGATGGTCGGCCGGGCCCGATGAACCCCGCCGAGTCGATCCCCGCCCGCTCCGGCGCATCCTCCGGCAGCATGGCCGCGTATGAGACCGCCGCGTACGGGCTGCGGCACACGTTCCCGAGACAGACGAAGAGGATCGTGCGGGGAAGGCCTCGCTCGCGGAAGCGTGCGAGCGCCTGGCGCCGGCGATGCGGGTGGAGCAGGCGGTCCGGCGTGTGGCGCAGCGCCCGGGCAAGGCGGCGCAGCGGATTTCTGGAGACGTGGGTCGACGACATGATCAGCCCTGTTCCACGACGAGGATGCGGCCGGCTCGCGCTTTACGGCGATGGCTCACCACGGTTGTGGTCCGCGTGCCACATTGTCACGCATGTGCGTGCGCGACCGCGGCAGCTCCGCGGGCGCGGCGCCGCCGTGGCGCGACCGGCCGATCTGCGCCTGGCGCGCCGCTTTTGCGCTCCAGCATAACCCTGTCCCGCTCTCGGCGCCACGTCCGACGCCGCGCCGGATCCCTGGGCATAGCGCGTGCTACCTTGCGGCGCGGCGGCTCGCCGGAGCCGCGTGTGTCGTTCCTTCTTCGCTCGACCATCGAAATCGTTCATGAAGCCAAGGCACCGTGTGCTCGTGTGCGCTCTCGGCGCAGCGACGGCTATCCTCGCCCTCGCCGGCCCCGCGTCCTCCCAGAGTCTGACCACCGGCACGCTTCACGGTTCGATCCGTGATTCGGTCGGTGTGTCGCTGTCGGGTGTGCGACTTACTCTCACGGATGTCGGCACCGGCGTCTCCCACGTCATCGACGCGTCATGGAGCGGTCGTTTCGAGCTGGCGTTCCTTCCGCCCGGCACCTACGACCTCCTGGCCGAGCGGCTCGGCTACCGTCCCCGCCGTGTGGAAGGGATCCCGGTTCGTGCCGGACGGCGCATCGGCCTCGATGTGACTCTGGCCGAGGCGACGCCGCCGATCGGAGAGGTCGATGTGGAGCGTTTCGGCGCCGCTGCGGCTGCGGATGCGGGCGCGGACTTCTCCGCGTTCGAATTCGACGCGCTCCCCACACCCGACCACCAGTTGGGCGATCTGGCCATCCTCTCCTCGATCTCCGCGGCCGATCTGTCGGCCGAGGGGCTGCCGGCCTCGCTCACCGACATCGTCGTCGACGGACTGTCGCTCGAGACGGCACGACACCCGGCATTCCTGGGCGATCCGTTCCGGACGGCATCGGTGCCACTCGGCGCGGTCGGGCTCGCGGCATTGCGGCCCGGCGCAGTGGATGTGGAGTGGCCCGGCGGCGCGGGTGGCCGACTCGTCGCCTATACGCGGCAGGGCGGCCGCGACTTCTCGGTGCGCGGCTACGGCAACTGGTCGGGCGATGCGCTGTCAGTGTCGGACTTCTTCGAGGCGGCGCCGCACTCTTCGCTACAGGGCGGGTTCGTGGCTTCCGGCCCGCTGATCCGCGACACGGCTCACTTCGTGGTGGGCGTGGAGGGCCGACGGTTGGAAACGCCACTCCCCAGGGCGTGGGAGCTGGCGTCGGCGGCCGAGGCGGGACGGGCCGTGGCCCGTGACTCCTTCGGCGTCGAACTGGCCAGCCTCGAGCAGCCGCGCCTCATGCGGACCGAGGTGGTCTCGGCATTCACTCGCCTCGACTGGCGGGTGGCGAACGGCCATGCACTCACCGTGCGCGCCAACGTCGCCACCGTCCCGAGCATCGGCATGGAGCCGACTGCTTTCGGGCTACGTGGCGCCGGGGGCATTGCCGATATCCGCGACATCTACGCGGCCGCGTCGCTGACCTCTCGCCTCGGCAGCCGTCTCTCGCAGGAGCTGCGCGTCGGCTTCGGGCAGAGCAAGCGTGAGTTCGACGTCGCCGATGACGCGGCGCCGTTCACCGGCCTCGTCGATGGCGGGCTCGGACTCGGCCTCGATCCCGCGCTCCCGGCGCGTCTCGAGCGAACGAGCATCGAAGCGACGCAGAGTTTGCATTTCTCCTCCGGCGCGCACCGCCTCAAGGCCGGCATCTCGTTCGACTACAGCCGCTACGAGGATGCCTACGCCTACGGCCGTAATGGGTGGTATCTCTTCGGCGCCGCGAATGACTTCGCCCGCGGCGAGGGATTCGGCTTCGGGTCGTTGGGGCCGAGCTCCGCCGTGCCGTACTCCGTGCCCCGGGCCGCGGCGTTCGTCCAGGACACCTGGTCCGCGATGCCTGGGCTGGATCTGACGGTCGGCATGCGCTACGAGCTGGAGAAGCTGCCGATCGACGATCTGCGGCCCGACGTGGAGTGGTACCGGCTGACCGGCCTCGCCAACGTGGCCGCCGACCGCACGCTCACGCGGCTCAGCCCCCGTGTCGGAGTGACCTGGGATGTAGGGCAGCAGCACCGGTGGCTGATCGACGCCTCCGCCGGCGTCTTCCATGACCGCGTCGACCCGGCGGTCCTGAGCGAACTCTTCTTGAGCGATGGGCGCGCGGCGGTGTACCGGGCACTCGGGGAAATTGGCGGCTGGCCGGAGGCGCCGCTCGCCGCAGCGACCGCGGACACCGGCAACGTCCTGACCCTGCTCGGCCCCGAGTTCGCCGCTCCGCGCACGACCCGCGCGAGCATTGGCGTGAGCCGCATCTTCGGGATCGGCACGACGGTGAGCGTCAACGCGGCGCTGCGTCGCACGGATTTCCTGCCGCGCCGCGTCGACCTGAACCTGCGCGCTGCCGCCATGGCGGAGGACCAGTACGGCCGGCCGCTCTACGGAACGCTCGGCCAGTACGGCGGGCTGCTCGGCGCCGTACCCGGCTCGAACCGCCGCTTCGACGCCTACGACCGTGTCTATGCGATCAATGCCGACGGCCGCTCCGACTATTGGGGCGTGACCGTGGCACTCGAGCACAGGACGGATGGTCCGTTCACCTTCTTCGGCCGCTACACCTTCTCCGAAACGCGTGACAACTGGCTCTCCGGCCGGGGCGGCGGTCCGGACGACGGGCTCTCCCCCTTCCCCGCCGGCCTCGACGGCGAGGACTGGTCGGAAGGTCGCTCGGACTTCGACGTGCCGCACCGCGCCGTCGCCGGTGCGGAGCTGAAGCTGCCGGTCCTCGCGGGCCTTCGGATCGCCGGCATCTATCGATTCCGCTCGGGTGATCCGTTCACGCCCGGCTTCCGCTACGGCGTCGACGCCAATGGCGACGGCGCGTTCGGCAACGATCCGGCCTTCGTCGAACACGCCATCGAGGGCATCCCCGAACTGATCGACGACTGGGATTGTCTGTGGGATCACGTGGACGGCTTCGTCGAGCGCAACGCCTGCCGCATGCCGGGCGTGCACTCTGTCGACATGCGGCTCGGCATCGGCCTCCCGCACTTCCTAGGCGTGGACGCCGAACTCGTCGTCGACGGCTTCAACCTGGTCGAGTCCGACGTCGGCATTCCGGATCGGGCGCTCTATCTGATCGATGAGACGCGGGCGCTCGAGGTCGACGCCGCGACCGGAAGGGTCACCGTGCCGCTCGTGGCCAACCCGCACTTCGGCAAGCTGCTCCAGCGCTGGGGCTCGGGCCGCTCGATTCGCATCGGACTCCGCGTGGGCTATTGATATGCGACGCTATCTGACACTACTGCTCTTGGGTCCGCTCGCCGTGACCCTGGCCGCCGGCTGCGACGACGCGGGCGACGGTCGTGTTCTCGGCATCAGCACGACCGGCGCCATTGTCGGCACGGCCTACCTCGACCGCGACGGCAACGGACAGCGCGACGCGGGCTCCGACGCGCCCGTGCCGGGCCTCATCGTGGGGCTCGCGTTTCCTGGCGCCCGCGACACGATCGCCAGCGTGACGACGGATGAGGCGGGGCGCTACGCATTCGGCGACCTCGAGGTCGGCAGCTACGAACTCGTCATCGATGCGTCGTCGGTGCCGGACACCCTCGAGTTCGTGGCGACCAATCCCGCCCGAATCACCGTGGCCATGGTCGACACGCCGGCGGTAACGATCGCACTCGGCTACCCGCACATTACGCTTTCGGAGGCGCGCACCGCCGCGGCCGGAAGGCGGGTCGCGGTGCACGGCGTAGCGCTCAACGATTACGGTGCCTTCGGTGATGCCACCGTCCACCTGAGCGACGCGATGAACGCGCTCCGTGCCGTCGGTGTTGCCGCGTCGGCCATCTCCGCCGGCGACAGCGTCCGCATCGTCGGCACCCTCGATCGCCTGGCCGGCCAGCCGGTCCTGAGCGACGCCTTCGCCTTCGTTCTGGGCGCATCGACCGTTCCCGCGCCCGAAACGTTGTCGACTGCGGCCGCGTCCACCGCCCGCTCCGGCGCACGGGATGCCGCGCTCGTGCGCATCGAGGGCGCTACGGTCCTCGACGTGCGCCGCACCTCGACCGGCGACGACCTGCTCATCGTCGACGATGGCTCGGGCGCCCTCGAGGTCATCCTCGACACCAGCGGCCGCTTCGGGCTCGTGCCGCTCCCAGGCGCGATCGTCGAATCGAGCGGCCTCCTCGTCCCCTCCGCCGAGCGCGCCGGACGCTGGTCGCTCAAGCCTCGCTCCACGAATGACCTGAGCTTCGAGTACCCCTCGGCGACCCTCAGGGAGGTGCGCTCGCTCGAGCCCGGCAAGCGCGTCGCCGTGGAGGGCGTCGCCCTGAACGGCTGGGCCACATTCGGCGATGCAACCGTGCACCTGGCCGATCGGACGGGCGCGCTGCGTACGATCCGCGTCGCTCAGGCCAACCTCTTCGCCGGCGATAGCGTGCGCGTGATTGGCACCGTCGCCGTCCTGGACGGGCAGCCGGTCCTCTCGGACGCCACCGCCTCGATTCTGGCGGCCGGCACCGCCCCCGCCCCGCGTCCCCGCACCACGGCCCAGGCTGCCCGGGCGGCGGGTGGTCTCGACGCGGCGCTCGTGCAGATCACCAACGCGACCGTCACGGACACCGCGACCACGGCCGCCCGCGACTTCCTCCTGACCGTCAACGATGGTTCGGGCGCGGTTCAGGTGCTCATCGATCAGGATACCGGAATCCAGCGGGCGCCGTACGTGCCGAACGCGAGGATCGATGCCATCGGCGTGCTCGTGCCCCTTGCCGGTGGCGGTGGTTGGATGCTGAAGCCGCGCACGAGTGCGGATCTGCGGGTGAGATAATCGGGCTGCCTGGCGGCAGCGGGAGCGGCGGTCTTGGGTCGCCGCCGCTCCCCGCCGGCGTCAGCCGGTCCTCAACCACCTCCACACCTCGCCCACCGACGCCCGCTTCCCGGTAGCCAGGATCCCGATGCGGTAGATCCGCGCGCCGAGCCAGAGCACGGCGAGGGCGGTACCGATGACGATGACGGCGGAACCCGCGAGCTGTGAGAGCGGGATCTCGCTGATCGCCGCGCGCATCGGCATGACGATCGGTGCCGTGAACGGCACGAGAGACGCGATGACGGCGATCTGGCCTGACGGGTCGTTCAGCACCGGCGCCATCATCGAGATCCCGACGACGAGGAGCATGATGACAGGCATCTGTAGCTGCTGCGCCTCCTGGTCGTTGGTCGCGATCGCGCCCATCGCGGCGTACAACCCCGCGTAGAGGAGGAAGCCCGCCAGGAAGAAGAAGAGGAAGACGCCGCCGACGGAGGCCGGCACGGCCGGCAATTCCGGCAGGGTGCCGCCGAAGCGCGCGGCGATCCCGTCGCCCTTCGTGAGGGCGAGTGCGGCGAAGAGGATCCAGATCGCGATCTGGAGGACCCCCGCGGCGCCGATCCCGATCACCTTCCCCGTCATGAGCTGGTCGGCGCGGATCGAACTGATGATCACCTCCACCACACGGTCGCGCTTCTCTTCGAGCACACCGCGCAGCACCGAGTTGCCATAGAGGATGATGACCATGTAGACGGCCAGGCCGAGGATGTAGGTCAGCATGATGAGCGCTTCGGGCGTCCCCGTCGCGGCCTTGTCACCGGTCTTGCGCGCTTCGAACGCCACGGGGCTGAGCGCCTGGGCGACCTGGGCCTGGTCGATCCCCGCAATGCGGAGACGCACGCCCTGCACCGTGGTCTGCACGGCGGCGCGGATGCGTTCCATGTCGCCGAAGTTGGTGGCGTTCCTCCCCTCGTAGAGCGCGGTCTCCCCGTCCACGATGCCCGCCGGCAGCCAGAGGTAGCCATCCAGCTCGTCGGCCTCGATGCGTGTGATCAACTCCTCGCGCAGCGCCTCGGCGTCCCCGCCTCCGGTGACGTGCGTCTCCACCAGGAACCTCGAGCGCGCCTCGCCGTCGATCGTGGTGCGATCGGTGCCGAGTGCGGCGGCGATCTGCTGCGCGAGCGCCTCGTCCGCTTCACTCACGATCGCGATCGTGCGCTCTCCTCCGCCCGCCATGGCCATGATGATCTGCAGCGCGAAGAGGCCGACGATCAGCACCGGACCGAGTACGGTGCCGATCACGAACGCCTTGGTGCGGACCATCTCGTTGAACTCGCGCTTGACGACCGGCCACAGCCTAGACATGGACCACCTCCTCCGGCATTCCCGCGGCCTCGCGGCCGCCCACGCGCTCGAGGAAGATCTGCTCGAGCGACGGCTCGACCGATTCGAAACGACGGACGCGAAGCCCTGCTTCGACGATGTAGCGAAGCAGATCCTGCGCGTCGGCCGACGGACGCAGCCGTACCTCGGCCGTGTGCCCCTCCTCGCGCACCTGTGCCACCAGCGGCGAGACGCGTAGCGTGGAGACCGCCTCGGGGCTCCACTGCTCCAGGCCGACGGCGACGTATCTGCCGCCGTGCCTCCGCTTCACCTCCGCGACCGGCCCATCGACCACCTTGCGGCCACGTGCCAGGATGCAGACGTGATCGCAGATGCGCTCGGCCTGCTCGATCATGTGCGTGCAGAAGATGATCGTCCGGCCTTGCCGCTTCAGGTCGAGCACGATGTCCTTGAGCACCTGCTGGTTGATCACGTCGAGCCCGCTGAACGGCTCGTCCAGGATCACGATGTCCGGCTCGTGCAGCACGGCCGCGATGAACTGGATCTTCTGCTGGTTGCCCTTGGAAAGCTCCTGCAGCCGTGCATCGATGCGGTCGGCCAGGTCGAGCCGCTCGAGCCACTCGCGAATCCGCGGCGCCGATTGCGACGGTGTGATCCCCTTGATCTCGGCCAGGAAGGTGAGCAGTCGGCCGACACGCATGCGGCGATAGAGCCCACGCTCCTCCGGCAGGTATCCGACACGGTCCAGCGTCTCCTGCCGGACGGGCTCGCCGTAGAGCAGGATCTGGCCGGCGTCAGGCGACAGGATCCGAAGCAGCATGCGGATCGCCGTCGTCTTCCCCGCGCCATTCGGCCCGAGCACGCCGTACGTGGCGCCCCGTGGCACCGCCAGGTCGAGCCCGGCCACGGCCGTCACGTCGTCGAAGCGCTTCTCGACGCCGCGTAGCTCGATGACGGGTGCACCCAGGTTTCCCTTGTTGGTCATGATCCTCGCCTGGAAGGGGTAGGACATGGGCCGTGGGCCCGTCTTTGGATCATCCGTTGAGGATGCGCGGGGGAGCCGCACTACCGGCGAAAGACGCCCGTGAAGGTGCCGTAGTCCTCGATCGGCTGCGATACGGTCAGCACATCGCCACTGAGCGTTCCATCGAACGGCTCGAGCCCCGTGCTTGACGGCTGGAAGGTGATGCGATTGCCGGCGACCTGATACGTGCCCTGGTCCTCGAAGGAAAACTCCGTACTCGAATCGGTGCCCTTGAGGAGGATGGCGACCACGAATTCCGCCTCGTAGCGCCCATTGCTCAGCACGAGCCCGCCGGAAAGGATGCGCCCTTCCCACGTGCCACTCTGGTCCTCCCACTCGAGCGCCGTCACCGGCAGCGCCTCACCGTTCGCTTCCTCCAGCACGTAGGTGCCGTCCGCACTCGGGTCGACGCCGGTGCCACCGTCGTCGTCGCTGCCACAGGCGCCGAGGGCGGCCGCGAGCGCGATCGTGAGGACGGCCCGCGTCTTCGTCTTCCAGCTCCACTCCATCGTGGCCTCCAGGGGTCGGGAACGTGGATCGTTCGGAGGTTACAGCGCGGGCGCCGCCGGCCGCACGACGCGCCCCGGGTGCGCTCCGGTGTGCTCGCCGTCGCGGATCACGGCCACGCCGTTCACCCACACGTGCGGAATGCCTTCCGGATAGCTGTGCGGCGCCTCGAACGTGGCGGTGTCGCGCACGCGGTCCGGGTCGAAGGCGACGAGGTCCGCGAACGCGCCCTCCACGATCCGGCCGCGGCCCTCGAGCCGGAAGCGATCGGCCACCATCCCGCTCATCTTGTGGATCGCGGTCTCCAGCGGGAACGTCTTCCGGTCGCGTGCGTAGTGGCCTAGCACGCGCGGGAAGCTGCCGTACGAGCGCGGATGCGGAGTGCCCTCGGAGAGTGGACCCGTCGTCGCGAGCGCGGAGCCATCCGAGCAGACCATTCCGAGTGGGTGCGCCAGGATCCGCTCGGTGTTCTCCTCGCTCATCCCGAAGCCGACCATCCCGGCGCCGTTCCGGTCCTCGACGATGATCCGCTCCAACAGCGCGTACGGCTCCTCGCCGCGCTCCGCCGCGAGCTCGCCCAGGCGCCGGCCCCGGACCCAGGCGAGCGAGTCCGAGCCGGTCGACGTGATCTGGACGGCGTCCCAGCTCCCCAGTTTGGCCACCTTGTCGCGCACCGCCTGCTCGATGCGTGGCGCGACCTCCGGGTCACGCAGCCGGCCGAGGAAGGCATCCGTCCCACCCTCGCGCGCCCAGACCGGGTAGAGCGAGCCCAACCCCGTGCTGTACGCCACGTACGGGTAGCGGTCGTAGGTGAGGTCGAGTCCGCCCTCGTGCGCCGCCTCGAGCATCTTCAGCACCGGCTCCGCCTTCCACCAGTTGCGCTCGCCCTGCGCCTTGAGGTGAGAGATGTGGACCGGCACGCCCGCACGCTGACCGACGTTGAGCGCCTCCTCGATCGCGGCGATCAACTGGTCGTCCTCGTTCCTCATGTGGCTCGAGTAAGGCAACCCCCACGCACGGAGCGGAGCGGAGAGCGCGACCAGTTCGTCCAGATCTGCGAAAGCGCCCGGCGTGTACTCAAGCCCGCTCGAGAGCCCACACGCGCCCGCACGCAGCGCCTCCTCCACGAGCGCGACCATGCGCTCCAGCTCCTCGGGCGTGGCGGGACGGTCGACGTTGCCGACCACGTGGCCTCGCACCGTGCCCGCGCCGATCGTGCTCGCCACGTTCACCGATGCGGGCGTACGCTCCATGCGCCGGAAGTAGCCGGGCAGATCACGGAAATCGATGTCGATGCCGTGCCTCTCACGGTAGCGCTCGCGCATGCGCGCGTACGCCTCGTCGCCCCAGATCCCGACAGAGCCGCCGTCCTGGCCCAGGATCTGGGTCGTCACGCCCTGACGGATCTTGCTCTCGGCGTTCGGGTTGATGAGCAGCCCCATCTCGCCGTGGGCGTGGGGGTCGATGAAGCCGGGGGCGAGCGCCAGGCCGCGGAGGTCCACGACTTCGGCGCCCGAGGCCGAGAGACCGCGACCGATCGCCACGATGCGGTCGCCGGCCAGGGCGACGTCGGCCTCGATCGGCGGCGCCCCGGTGCCGTCGAAGACGACGGCGCCGCGCAACACCACGTCGGCGGAGCGCTCCGTGAGCGCGCTCCAGAGCGAGCCGGGTGCGAGCGCCGCACCACCGGCCGCGAGCCCCGCGGCCCGAATGAACGTCCGTCGTCTCACCAGCGGCCCTCCGGAATGCGTCGGTTCGGGTTCAGGCGTGGCGCCAGCTTCGGCCCGGCCACGTAGGTCCAGCACGCCCATTCGTCGACGCGCACGCCGACGCGGCGGAAGAGCCCTTCCGCCACACCCTCGTACTCGTCGAGTCGCGGCAGCGTTGCCGCGGGGCAGCGCCATATCTCGCCGTCGACGCGACCCGTCCCGGCCAGGACCAGCGCCGGGTACTCGCCATCGATGTCGAAGAGCGTACCGGTGACCGCCGCGGCGGCGACGGGCTCACACCCCTCGAGGAGCGCGGCGGCGCCGCGGCCGCTGCGGAGAGTACCGTAGGTGAAGAGATGGAAGTAGGTGGTTCCGTCCCGGGCCTCGTCGCCCTGCCTCATGCTTCATCCTCCTCATCGGCGGCGGCGCGCCGGAGCCGTTCCGGATCGAGGCCGCCGGCCTGCAGGATCTTCTCCTGCAATCGTTCGTCCTGCTCGTCGATGAATTCCGCGACCGCCAGCAGGTGGTGCGCGGCCTGTTCGAACACGTCGGCCGGGAAATCGCCGCCCTCGACGGTGCGCAGCGTGCCCTCGACGCTCTCCAACTCACGGGCGGACTTCTCGACCGCCCGCCGCAGTCGCATCAGCGCGCGCCGCGCCTCGCGCTCGGATGCTCGGGTCATGCACTGCTCCTCGCGTCTCAGTAGCCGCGGCCGTGGCGCGCCGCTCCCGACCACTCGGCGCGGGACCGCCTGCCCCGCCGCCCGTGGCGCAACGCGCCGGCATGCACGTAGCGCAGCGCGTCGTGCACCTCACGCACGCCCGGCACCCTGCGCGCCGCGTCGACCGCGGCGTATGCGGTGCCCGGTCGGTCGACCACGCCGGCCAGGGTGATGACGGCATCGTCGGCATAGACCGAGATACGGTCGGCCTGCGAGGGGTGGATCGCCTCGTACAGCTCCTGGTCGACGGCGCGGGCGAGTTCGCGATCGAAGAGCGCCCTGCGATGCCGCTCCTCCATCCGCCGCGGCATATGATGCAGCGTGTGCGGCCAACCACTACCCTCGGGTTCGGGCGGGTAGAGGTCACCGCGTCGTGCGCGGTACGCGGGACGCTCCGCGTAAGCTCCGCGAAACCCGCTCGGCGAGCCGAAGCCCGCCCGCTCGTAACGGCCTACGGGCTCGAGGTCGTGGATCCGCTCCGCCCGGCGATACTGCCAGGCAAAACGCTCCTGCGGGTGTGGCGACCGACGAGTCGGCATGGACATCCTCCTTGGTGGTGTGGTGCGCTCGCGCGCCGACCACCGCAGGTTCCACACCGAGCCGACCCGTGGATCACTCGCCGATCGGGATGGGCAGCTCGAAGATCTCGGCCTCTGGTCCGTCGCCGTCGCCCAGCCGCAGGGTAGCGGGCGGATCGATCTCACGACGGACGTAGCCCAGTGCGATCGTCTGTCCGTGCAGGGGAGAGGTGCACGAGCTGGTGATGCGGCCCACGACCTTCGTCTCACCCGGACGGAAGAGCGACGTCTCGGGCGGCGGCGCGGGCGCATCGCCCAGGGCGATGCCGCGCAAATGCCAGTTCACGTGCCCACGGTGCAGGATGCGCACGATCACTTCCTGCCCCGTGTAGCAGCCCTTCGTCGTGCTGATCGCCCGCTCGCGCAATCCGGCCTCGAGCGGGATCGTCTTCTCCGTCAGCTCCGCGCCCCAGCGTGGCCGGCCGGCCTCGATGCGCAGCACGTCGAGCGTGGCGAGGCCGACGGGCCGGCCGCCGGCCTCTCCGAGGGCTCGCCAGAGCGCCTCGAGCCGATCGATCGGCGCAAAGAGGTCGTAGCCGTCCTCACCCACCGCCTCCGTTTGCGCGACGAGCACATCGCCGCCCTCGAAGCCGTGCACCACGAAACCTTCCTCGGCCAGGTCGGCCGGGATCTCCGCGCCCAGTGCACGGGAGACGACGTCGCGAGCCTCGGGGCCGTAGACGCCCAGTACGTGCAGGCGATCGGACATCTCTTCGAAACGGGCGAAGAGCGGCGGCACGAACTTGCGCAGATGCTCGAGCAGCCCGTCGAGTGCGGCGGCATCGACGTCCATGAGCAGCTCGCCCTCGGGCCAGCGGAAGATGCGCACATCGGCGACCATCCGACCCTTGGCCGTGAGGACCGCCGCGTACACGCCCTGGCCCTCGGGTGCGCCTTCGATGTCGTTCGTGATCAGACCCTGCACCATCTTGACCGGGTCCCGGCCGTAGACGCGCACCGGCACACAGTCGCCACGGTCTGCGATCCCCGCGCCGTGCCGGACGACTTCGTACTCCGCCGCCGGATCACCGTAGTTGCGCGGCAGCATCTGCCCGGACACCTCGCCGAAACGGGCACCCAGCTCTTCATGTATGCCCCGTAGAGGGAGCTCAGTTCGCTTCACGTCCCAACCGCTCGATCATGTTGCGCACGCGACGCGCGTCGGGCGCCTCGGGTGCGGAACTCAAGTACATCTGAAGGTCTGCGATCGCCTCGCCGACCCGGCCCGTCCGGGCCAGGAGCATGCCCCGATCGCGCAGCTCGCCAGCGGCCGTCGGACGGATCAGCAGGATCCGCTCGATCGCGGCCAGCGCCTTCCTGTCATCGCGAGCGTTCAGATAGATCGCCTTGAGGTTCTTGAGGAGGCGGACCAGGACGCCCTTCTTCCCGGTCGACTCGAGAAACTCCGGCTGGAGCCGGACGAGCCCGCCGTAGACGCGGTCCAGCAGCTCCTGCGCCTGATCCTCGAATCGGAGCCGCCCGGAATCGAATGGGTCGAGCAGAACCCGCACCACCTCGCCCTCGTAGCGCACGAGGAAATGGCCCGGGAAGCCCACCCCGCACAGCGGCAGCCCCAGCCGCCAACCAACCTCGAGGTAGACCAGGCTGAGCGAGATCGGAACCCCGACCCGACGGTCGAGGACGTCGTTCAGGAACGAGTTGCGCGGATCGTAGTACGCCTCGGCATTGCCCCTGAACCGCTCCTCCTCGAAGAGAACACGGTTCAGCTCATGGAGCACGATCAGCGGCGCGGTTTCATCGCCCAGCCGGTCGTGTACCCGCTCGGCTAGGAGATCCAGACGTCGCAGGTAGGGCGCCGGCGAAAGCTGCGGATACTCCTCCGCCGCAATCAGCAGCGCGGCCGACGCCAGATCCAGCTCACGCTCCGGCATCTCCACCATCGCGGCGAAGCGCCCGCGCGCGGACAGTTCCGGCGTAGTCACCCGATCTGCTCCTTCCGGCCGCCGTCGTGCAGCGACGAAGCGTCCAACCCGTGCCTTCCGGCCATCGCATCCCGCCTCATACCCCCAAGTTAAGGCGCGTGCGAGCCTCAGGGCAACCGGCGCCGCCGCCGTGCGGCCGACCGTATCGATGCTGTTACACCTGATTGTCTATGGAAGCGGACACCCCCTGACCCGGACCCACGTTCATGCACGGCTCTACGCCGCATCCCGGTCCTCGCCCATGTCCTCACTGCGGCTCAGATCCAGAGCCGCCGCTCGACCGCAACTGTGACAGTAGAGCACGACCGTATAATTGCCATCCGGCTTCGTCGGCACGGCCGTCCCACGTTCCATGCTCGGCGCATCCAGGTAGGCAACCACTTCGATCGTCCCCGGTCCGCAATGGGGACACGGCACGTTCGAAGGATCCTCGAGGTACGACAACGCCAGCGACAATCCGTCCTGCATGTCGAACTCGGGCGGGCCACCCGCGTCGTCGAATCCAGCCCCGGTCTGGTCCTGAAAGTCGGACATTGCTTGCCTCCCCGCCGAAGGGTTCACCCCGGAAAGGCGCAACAACCGTTCCTTTTGGGCTGCCTGGGGCGCCGGGAGAGCCGGCACCGCCTGCCGCCAAGCCGGCTCCGCTGCCGCCAGGCTGCTCTCCCGCCGCGTCGCGGCCCTCCCGCTGCCGCAGGCAGCCGCTGCCGCAGGCAGCACTCCCGCTGCAAAGCGGCCCTCCCGCTGCAAAGCAGCCCTCCCGCCGGCGCCCTCCGGCCCACAACTTCGGCGTTTGTTCGGGGTATCATCTACCGATGGATTTCGGCGCCCGACACTCGCGCCGGGAGCAGCAC
>CALKIP010000183.1 GCA_937995995.1 uncultured bacterium | reverse complement strand
CTGCTCCTCTACGACAGCGACAAGGCGGGTCTACGCGCCACCTTCCGCACGGCCGACGCACTCCTCGCGGCAAAGGTCCATCCCCTCGTGGTCACGCTCCCTCCGGGCGAGGATCCGGATTCTCTGGTGCGACGCGGGGGCGCGGACGCGCTCAAGCCGTATCTGGATGCCGCCGTCGACGTCCTCGACCGAAAGTTACGGATCCTGGAAGCGCGCGGGTACTTCGAAGGTGCCGACGGCGTGCGCAAGGCGCTGGATGGCCTCCTGCCCACGCTGCGTGCCGCCGCAGACCCGGTGCTGCGCGACATCTACCTGAGCCGCGTGGTGGAGCGGACCGGCGTCACGAGGGATACGCTGGAGTCGGAGCTTCGGCTGGAGAGGCCGCAGGTCGGGGCACGTCGCATCGAAGTGCGGCCGCGAGGAGAGCCGCGGCCGGAGCGTAAACGCCGAAGGTCCCGCCCGGCCGGAGAGCGTCTCCTGCTCCTCCTCATGCTGCGCGACGAGAACCGGATCACACAGGCTGCCGAGGCGCTCGGGCCCGAGGGGTTGACGGACGAGGCCTATCGAGAGCTCTTCCAGGAGCTGGTCCGGCGCGGGGGGCTTCAGGGTCGCGACCCGACGGTACTCGAACTCGGCGATGCGGCACGCGCCCAGCTCGAGGAACTCCTCGGCGACCCCGAGGAGCTTGGCGACGGCGATCGGATCTTCCAGGACCTGGTGGTCGAGCTGCGGGCACAGCCGCTCTTCGAGCGGATCGACCGACTCAGGACGGAGATGCAGGCCCGTGGCAGTGACGCCGACGTGGAAATGCTCCGCGAACTGACGGAGGCGAAGCGCTCGCTACAGGCACTCGGATCCGAACTCTCCGATCTGGGGTTTAAGCTAAGTGCTAGATATAGAAGGTACTTACGGAGGAGTTGACTCCGCCGGCCCATGCCGGCCGGAGGGCTGCATTACTGCAGCGGGAGGGCCGGCCTTCGGCCGGCGGGAGTACCGGCTGGCGCCGGCGGGAGGGCCGCCTTACGGCGGCGGGAGTGCTGCTTGCAGCGGGGGCGGTTGGCGTGCGCGGGGAGGTAGAGTTTCCCCGCGCGCGCTTGCCCGAACGATAGGACGGAGTCGGCCGGACCGAGTAGGACCCATTTGGAAACCCTCAACAAGTGTAGGAGAATGGAAGAACTCTACCGATCCCTAGTGGCGCTGCAGGAGTTGGACGAGGAGATCCGCCTGACGGAGGAGAAACTCACTGCGTTCGATCCGCAGTTGGAGGAGGTCGAGGCGCCGGTCGTGGCGCTCGAGCAGGAGTTCATGGCGATGCGCAAGCGGCTCGAGGAGCTGCGTGACGAGTCGAAGCGCCTGAACCGTGCCGCGGAAGACAAGCGCGATCGCCTGAAGCGAACGGAGGAGCGGCTCGAGCGTGTCCGAAACCAACGGGAGGAATCGGCGATCCGCACGGAGATCCACCTCATCCGCACCGCCGTGGAGGCGGACGAGGGGGAGGCGATCGACGTGATGGAGGAGATCACGCGGACCGAGCTGAAGCAGGACGAGCTGGAGCGCAAGCTCGGGGATGCGCGGTCGGGGATGGAGCCGCGACGGGCCGAGGTTCTGGAGGCTCGCGGAGCGGTCGAGCACGAGCTCGCGGTTCTGCGCGATCGTCGAGAGAACCAGTTCGTGCGCCTGGACCCGAAGGCGGCGCGGCTCTACGAGCGCGTCAAGGCCGGCAAGTCCCGGGTCGTGATCACAAAGGTGACGCCGGACGGCGCCTGTGGGCACTGCTACGGGATGATCCCGATCCAGCAGCAGGCGGAGATCCGGCAGGCGACGTCGCTGTTCCGCTGCGAGGCGTGCGGCGTGATCCTGATGCCGGGAGAGTGAACGGGCGGTCCGCAATGGCGGGCTGCCCGTTTCTCGTCTTGCCTCGGGCGGGCGTCGGCCACTAGCTTGAGCGCCCATGCTTCAACCGGTGAAGATTCCGACTCCGCCCCGACGCTGGGTGCCTCGTGGCACGGCGCTCGACGGCACGGTAGCGGCGCTGCACCGTTCGCTGCGGCTGCCCGAGCCCGTGTGCCGCCTGCTCGTCATGCGTGGATTCGACGACGAAGCGGCGGCGAAGCACTATCTGCGTCCACGGCTCGATCAGCTCCACGACCCGTTCGAGATGGCGGGGATGGAGGCCGCGGTCGAGCGGCTGAACACGGCGCTCCGGCGTGGCGAAACGATCCTGGTCCACGGCGACTACGACGTGGATGGGATCGTATCGACCACGCTGTACACCCGAGTGCTCCGGGCACTGGGCGGGCGCGTCGAGCCGTTCGTGCCGCACCGCATGACGGACGGCTACGATCTCGGGCCCGCGGGTCTCGCGCGGGCGCGTGAGGTCGGCGCGTCGCTGATCCTGACGGGCGACTGCGGGATCCTGGCTCATGATGCGATCGCGGAGGCGAGTGCCGCGGGGATCGACGTCATCGTCACCGACCATCACACGCCGGGCGAGCGGCTTCCACCGGCGGCGGCAGTGGTCAACCCGAACCGGAGCGACTGTGCCTACCCCGCCAAGGGGCTCGCGGGCGCGGGCGTGGCTTTCAAGCTCTGCTGGGCGCTCCATTCGGCGCGGGGCGAGGATCCGGAGCCGCTCCTCTACCACCTGGATCTGGTCTCACTCGCGACGGTCGCGGATCTTGCGCCGCTGGTCGGTGAGAACCGCGCCATCGTGCGTTACGGGCTGCGCGTGCTCTCCCAGACGCAGAACCCGGGGCTGCGGGCGTTGCTCCGCCGGTCCGGGCTGGCCGACCGCGGCGGCGAGCTCACTGCGGGGCAGGTCGGACACGTGCTGGCACCGCGGATCAACGCCGTCGGACGAATGAGCGAAGCGGCACTCGGCGTGCAACTCCTCCTCACAGAATCGGAGGTGGAGGCGGACCGTATCGCCGAGCGGCTCGAGGACGAGAACCGGCGGCGGCAGACGGTGGACCGGCAGACGCTGGCCGAAGCGCTCGAGATGCTGGAGCGCGACTACGACCCCGAGCGCGACCGCGTCGTCGTACTGGCGGGCGCCGGCTGGCACCCGGGCGTGATCGGGATCGTCGCATCGCGGGTGGTCGAGCGGATCCACAGGCCGACGGTACTCGTCGCATTGGACCCGGCGGGCGGCCCGTCGCGCGGGAGCGCCCGCTCGATCCGCGGCTTCCACCTCTACGAGGCGCTGCACCACTGTGGCGAGTACCTGGAGCGCTACGGCGGCCACAAGGCGGCCGCCGGGCTGGACATCCGGCCCGAGCGGATCGACGCGTTCCGCGAAGCGCTGAACGCGTATGCGCACGAGGTGCTCTCACCCGAGGATCTGGTGGCGGAAGTCGCGGTCGACGTCGAGGTCCGGCTCCCCGATGCGAACGAGGAGCTGTACCGCATGCTACGGCACTTCGGGCCGTTCGGCGTCGGCAATCCGACGCCGGTCCTGGTGGCGCGCGGCGTCGGGCTCGCGCGCCGGCCCCGCGTCGTGGGCGATGGCCACCTCAAGGTCGAGCTCGAGCAGGATGGCGTCCGGCTCGGCGGGATCGGGTTCCGCATGGCGGACCGGCTGAACCCGCTGGAGCTGTCCGGGCAGCCGCTCGACGTGGCGTTCCAGCTCGAGGAAAACCATTGGAACGGTCGCACCGAACTGCAGGCGCGGCTGGTCGACCTGCGTCCGGCGCGATGAGAGCCATCCGGAGCGGGGCGCGATGAGGATCATCGCCGGCCGGTGGCGCGGGAGGCGAATCGCCGCGCCGCCGGGCCGGGATACCCGGCCGACGACGGACCGAGTCCGCGAGGCGTGGATGAGTGCGCTGCAGCCGGAACTGCCGGGGGCGCGAGTCCTCGATCTCTTCGCGGGATCGGGCGGGCTCGGGCTGGAAGCGCTCTCGCGTGGCGCGGAGCATGCCACCTTCGTCGAGCGGTCCCGCAGCGCGCTCCGTGCGCTGCACGAGAACATCGAACGCCTCGGAGCCGAAGAGGTGACCACCGTTCGGCGAGCCGATGCAATCACATACATCCGTGGGCTCGAGCCCGGATCTTTCGACCTGGCGCTGGCCGACCCGCCGTACGGCCACGGCTATGCCGAAGCGCTGGCACGCCACTTCGCCGAGCGGCCCTTCGCCGAGTGGCTCTGGATCGAGCACCGGACCGACGATCCCGTGCCCGAGTTGCCGGGTGCACGAACCCGGCGTTACGGGGACACGGCCTTGACCTCCATACCCGCAGCGAAATGAGCAATTCAGCAACCGGCCGCGTGGCGATCTACCCGGGCTCGTTCGACCCGATCACTTATGGTCACCAGGACATCGTGCGGCGAGGCCTGAGCTTCGTCGACCGGATCATC
The DNA here is from genome assembly GCA_937995995.1 of uncultured bacterium. Taxonomy (GTDB): domain Bacteria; phylum Gemmatimonadota; class Gemmatimonadetes; order Longimicrobiales; family RSA9; genus CALBZE01. The sequence continues at coordinate 14,270 of CALKIP010000183.1, read as the reverse complement.
GTGGCCGTGGCGCACCAGGCCACGCACGTGAAGCGCGGCCTCTTCCCGATCGAGGAGCGGGTCGAGATGATCCGCGAGGTCTTCGCCGACGAGCCGCGCGTGGAGGTCACGGAGTTCCAGGGGCTCCTCGTCGAATTCGCGCGGGCGAGGAATTCGCGGTTGATCATCCGTGGCCTGCGCGCCGTCTCGGATTTCGAGTACGAGTTCCAGATGGCGCTGATGAACCGCAAGCTCCTGCCGGAGATCGAGACGGTGTTCCTCGCGCCGGACGCCCAGTACTCGTTCCTGTCGGCGTCGCTCGTCCGCGAGGTCGCCTCGCTCGGGGGGCAGATCGACGACTTCGTCGCGCCGCCGGTCAGGGACCGGCTGATTGCGCGCTTCAGCGAGAGGGCCGAGGCGTGAGCGACTTTCTCGAGACACTCCGCACTCGAGCCGCCGCCGTCCGCCGCGACATCGTGCTCGCCGAGGGGACGGACGAGCGCACACAGGCGGCGGCCGCGCGGCTACAGCGCGAGGGTCTGGCCCGGCCGATCGTCCTCGGCCCGCCGGACAAGGTGCGCCGCGGGATCGATGCCGCCGGTGGCGTGGGCGACGACATCGAGGTGATCGACCCGTTCCACGACCACCGTCGCGACATGCTCGGAGCAAAGCTCTTCGAGCTTCGCAGGCACAAGGGGATGAGCCGTGCGGAGGCGGACGAGCGGGTCACCGATCCGCTGATCTTCGGCGCGCTGCTGGTGCGCACGGGCGAGGCGGACGGCGCGGTCGCAGGCGCGGTACGGACGACGGGCGATGTGCTGCGGGCGGCGATCCGCTGCCTCGGCACCGCTCCGGGGATCTCGACGGTGTCGTCGTCGTTCTACATGGTGGTCCGGCCGTTTCGCGGGCCCGACGAGGAGGTGCTGACCTTCACGGACGCGGGCGTTGTGCCGGACCCGGACGCGGCGGCACTCGCCGACATCGCGGCGGCGGCCGTCGAGGCGCGCCGCCGGATCATTGGCGATGAACCCCGCGTCGCCTTCCTGTCGTACGCGACGCGGGGCAGCGCCGGCGGCGCGAGCGTGAACCGGGTCCGTGAGGCGTTTGCCCGATTCCGCGAGGCGCACCCGGACGTGCCGGCGGATGGTGAGATCCAGGTCGATGCCGCGCTGATCGGAGAGGTCGCCGAACGCAAGGCGCCGGACTCGCCGCTCGAGGGGCGGGCGAACGTGCTCGTGTTCCCGGATCTGGATGCGGGCAACATCGCCTACAAGCTCGTGCAGCGGCTGGCGGGCGCCACCGCGATCGGGCCGATCGTGCAGGGGTTGGCGCGGCCGTTCAACGACCTCTCGCGCGGGGCGAGCGCCGATGATATCGTGAACGTGGCTTGTATCACGGCACTACAGGCGTAACCCCGCATACGGCACCGAAATTGCCCGCGTGCCGCGGTGGCGGAGGATGACAACATCCACTCCTGGTCTCGGGGGAGTACTACAATGAGCTTCGGTGTGAAGAGAGAGAACGACGTGACGGTGATCGATGTCGAGGGACAGCTCATCGTCGGCAACAGGCAGGAGCTCAAGCAGAAGGTGCTGCAGGAGCTCGAGGGCGGCGAGCGAAAGTTCCTGATCGACTTCGCCCAGACCGGGTACATCGACTCCTCGGGGCTCGGCGTACTGGTCAGCCTCTCGAAGAAGATCCGTGAGCAGGGCGGCGAGCTGCGCCTGGCCAACCTGAACGAGGACCTGCGCACGCTCTTCGAGCTGACCAAGCTGGACACGCTGTTCCAGATCTCGAAGAGCCGCGACGAGGCGCTCGGTTCCTTCTGATCTACCGTTTTCTCGGTTCCGGCGTTAGGTTCATCCAGTCGGGTTGGTGCCCCCATCCCGATCGCTCCGCCAGTGGACTTCGGTCGGAATGGGGGTACGGGCCGGGTTGGCCGCCGATTCACGGTTGGAATCCTCTGCCGGAATTCCATGCAGGCCGATTTCGTACTGGAGCTGCCCAACGACTTGCGCTCGATCGACCGCGCCGTCGATTACCTGATGGCGCGGTGCCGCGAGGTGGGATTCGAGCGCGATCGCATGCGCCTCAACCTTCGTGTCGGCGTCACGGAGGCGCTGGCCAATGCCATGCTGTACGGCAACGGCCGCGATCCCAAGAAGCGGGTCCTGGTCGAGGCACACATCTCCGCCGATGCCATCACCATCCGGGTGACGGACGAGGGCCGCGGCTTCGATCCGAATGCCGTCCCCGATCCCACACTCCCGTCCAATCGGACGCGGCCCGGCGGCCGCGGCATCTTCCTGATCCGGGAACTCATGGACCTGGTCGAGTTTAATGAGCGGGGCAACTCCATCACCATGATCCTCCACAAGGAGCCCTCCCCGGCCGAGGGACGAAAGTGGAAGCTGTAACCAATCCAACCGTAGCGCAGACCGTATCGCTTCCGTCCGCCATCGTACGGATGCTCGACGCCTTCACTCGGGCGCACCCCGGGGCGAAGATCCGCATCTGGCAAAATGACGGCGAGGCGCGGCACTGCATCCACCCGCTCGATTCGCCGTGTGGCTCGGGGCTGGAGGACTCCGTCGTGCGCGCAATCGGCGGGCCGGGTGGGCCCGTGCTCGAGCTCGAGGTCGCGGGTGCGTCGGACTCGGCCGTGGAGTTTCTGGCCGAATCCGTCTCGGCCGTCCTCCGCTACGACCGGGAGGCGCGCTCCGCCGCACAGGAATTGGGCGAGCGCTACGAAGAGATCAACCTGCTGTACTCGATCAGTGAGATCCTCGGCACGGTGGTCTCTCTCGACGCCACGGCCCAGCGCATCCTGCGCGAAGTGGCGGACGTGCTCGGTGCACGGCGTGCATCGCTCTGGGTACTCGACCCGGCAGATCAGATGCTGCACCTGGCCGCGGCGGTCGGTGAGGAGGGGTTGACCGGCCCGATTCCGATCCACGATCCGGACTCGGTCACCGCACGGGTCTTCCGTGAGCGGCAGCCGCTGAACCTGGAGCAGGGCAAGGGGCTCAGGCGGACGACGCACCTCGATCCCAGGCCGCAGGGGCAGGAGGCGTTCCTCTCGGTGCCGATCAACTTCACGCCTCGAAACAGCCCGAGCCGGACGGTCGGCGTGATCACGCTCGTCGGTCGGCGGACCGACATCCGCTTCAGCGCAGGCGATGCACGGCTGCTCGCGGCGATCGCGAGCCAGGTCGGCGCGGCGCTCGAGACGCACCGCCTCATGGCGGAGAGCGTGCGCCGCGAGCGTCTCGAGCGGGAACTCGAACTCGCCCACGACCTCCAGCTCAAGCTGCTACCGGACACAAGCGCCTTCGAAGGCGTCTCCGTCTCGGCGCGATGCGTGCCCGCGGATTCGGTGGGTGGGGACTTCTACCACCTGTTCCGACTCTCGGACGACCGGATCGGCGTGATGATCGGCGACGTCTCCAGCCACGGCTTCTCGGCTGCGCTGATCATGGCGATGGTCATGAGCGCGGCGGCGATCTATGCCCAGGAGGCCCGCCCGCCCGCCGAGGTGCTGCGCTGGGTGCACCGCGCGCTGATCGACGAGCTCGAGACGACCGAGATGCACCTCTCGCTCTTCTACGGCGTGCTCGACCCCGCGACCTGTCGGCTGTACTACGCCAACGCCGGTCACCCACACGCTTTCCGCATCTCGGCGGATGGCGCCATGGACCGGCTCGGCGCGATGCACCCGCCCCTCGGCACGCTTCCCCTCGACGAGTACGATGAGGCGGACGTATCCTGGACGCCGGGGTCGGACCTGCTCTTCCTCTTCACCGACGGGCTTTCGGATGCCTACGCGGATGCGGATGGCTCGGGCGGCGAGCGGAACCTGCTCGAGGCGGTCGTGAAGCAGAGAGGCCAGACGCCGGACGAGATCCTCAACGGGCTCTTCAGACGCGCGGAGCGCGCACGGCCCGCCGTACCGCCGGACGACCGGACCGCAGTGCTGCTCAGGACCTGAGTCGATGGTCCGGGCCAAGAAGTCGCTCGGCCAGAACTTTCTGGTCGACCGAAACCTCCAGCTCAAGATCGTCGAGGCACTGGGCGCAGAGCCGGACGACGAGGTGCTCGAGATCGGGCCCGGCACGGGCGCGCTCACACAGCACCTCTCGGGTATGGTGCGTCGCTTCGTCGCCGTCGAACTCGACGACGCACTCGCCGCAGAGCTCGAGCGGCGGCTCGAGGGCGTGCCCGGCGCCGAGGTGGTCCACGCCGACGCACTCACGCTCGACCTCGAGGAGACCTTCGAGGATGTGGCCCGCCTCAAGGTCGTCGGCAACATACCCTACAACATCACGACGCCGCTGATCTTCTGGCTCCTCGAGCGTTCGGTGCGACCGGCTCGAATCGTCCTCATGGTGCAGAAGGAGGTCGCCGACCGGATCCTGGCCGAGCCGGGCACCAAGGCGTACGGTGCACTCTCCGTCGGCGTACGGGCGGTGGCGGAGGTCGAGCGGCTCTTCATCGTCCGCCGCGGCGCGTTCCGACCGGTGCCCGACGTGGATTCGGCGGTGATCCGCATCACGCCGATCCGCCCGGCGCCCCTCTCCTCGGATGAGGAGCACGACGTGCGCGCACTGACGCGCGCGGCGTTCTCTATGCGCCGCAAGCAGTTGCAGAAGATACTACGCTCTGCGCCGGGGTACGGGCTCTCCGCCGAAGAGGTGGACGAGGTCGCCCGCGAGGCGGGGATCGAGCCGAACGCCCGGCCGGAGACGCTCCCGCCGGCTACCTACATCCGGCTCGCCCGCGCGCTGCGCGCCGCCGGCTACCCCAGAGAAGACGACATCACACCAGAGGAATGACATGAGCCACGTGCCGTCCGGCCGGTCCGGCCGCTGGCTGCGCGCCCTGGGACTTCACCGGCGCGAGCTGCGGAGCTGGGCGCTATACGACTGGGCGAACTCCGCATTCGCGACCACGATCATGGCGGCCGTGCTGCCGATCTACTACTCGACCGTGGCGGCGGCGGAGTTGCCGGACAACGTCGCCACCGCGTACTGGGGGTACACCGCGGCGGTCGCGCTCCTCATCATCGCCATCGTCTCTCCGGTCCTCGGCGCCATGGCCGACTACCTGGGCGCCAAGAAGCGTTTCCTCACGACGTTCGCAGGGCTCGGCATCGTCGCCACCGCCGGCCTCTGGCTGGTCGGGCCCGGTGACTGGCCACTCGCCTCCGCACTCTTCGTCCTCGGAAACGTCGGCTTCGCAGGCTCGATCGTCTTCGCCGATTCGCTCCTGCCGCACATCGCGTCCGAGGACGAGATCGACCGCGTCTCGACCGCGGGGTATGCCGTCGGCTACATCGGCGGGGGACTGCTCCTGGCCGTCAACCTGCTCATGATCCAGATGCCCGGCCTCTTCGGCCTCGGCGACACCGTGAACGCCACGCGCTGGGCGTTCGTCACCGTCGCCGTCTGGTGGGCGCTCTTCTCGATCCCGATCCTCTGCAACGTGCCCGAGCCGGCCCGACGTCTCGAGGCCGAGGAGGTGCCCGGCGCGCAACCGGTGCGGGCCAGCTTCCGGCGCTTGAGGGAGACGTTCGCCGAGATCCGCCAGTTCCGCGATCTCTTCAAGTTCCTCATCGCCTTCTGGTTCTTCAACGACGGGATCGGGACCATCATCAAGATGGCCACGATCCACCCCACCGAGATCGGGATCGGCCAGGGCTCGCTCATCGGCGCGCTCCTCGTCGGCCAGTTCGTCGGGACCCCGTTCACCTTCGCCTTCGGCACCCTGGCCGACCGCATCGGCACGAGGAACGGCCTCTACCTCGCACTCGGCGTCTACACGCTGATCTCCATCTTCGGCTACTTCGTCTCGAGCGCCCTCCACTTCTGGGTCCTCGCCTTCGCCGTCGGGGCCGTGCAGGGAGGCGCACAGGCACTCAGCCGCTCCCTCTTCGCGTCGATGGTGCCCAAGGCGAAGTCATCCGAGTTCTTCGGCTTCTTCAGTGTCTTCGCCAAGTTTGCCGGGATCGCCGGGCCGCTCATCTTCGGCCTCGTTGGACAGATCAGCGGGACCAGCCGCACAGGCATCCTGGCCCTCATGGTCTTCTTCATCGGCGGAATCGTGCTCCTCTCCCGCGTCGATATCGAAGAGGGGCGCCGAGTCGCAAGGCTTCAGGACGCCGCGCTCAGGACGGCGCCGGAGCCGACGAATGCAGGGTGAGACGCGGGGTGGCCGAGCCGGGGGGCGGGCTCTTCTGCATTCCGCTGCGGCTCGCATTTTTTCACACGGAGGCACGGAGGCACGGAGGCACGGAGAGGGCACGGGGCGTCCATCGCGGTTTGGACTGCGTTCGGGGGGGGAGCATGGCCCTGATCTCTCGCAGAGGTCGCAGAGGAACGCGGAACCACAGAGGTGAGGCTGTCTTGTCGGGGCGGGGCTGCCCCTTCGCCGGACGCCTCGGGAAGAGCCGGATCGAACCATAACAATCCCGCCGGGAAGGATGTCCCGCCAAGTAGCCGGCCACACGAAGTTGAGCATTGCCCCACCGGCTCTGTGCCACTGTGCCTCTGTGTGAGACACAGTCATCAACTAAGTGGCTCCGCGCTCCTCTGCGATCTCTGCGAGAAACGGATCCACGCCCGCACCCGGAGCCGATACATGTACATTGACGACGCGCTCCGCGTTTTCTAGCTTGTTTGTGAATGCTTTCACAAGGCCCGCCACTCACTGTTCAGTCGTTCCTGCGATGAAGAAGGTTGCCGAATCGACGGTCGGCCGATTGTCGGTCTACCTGCGATTGCTCAATGAGTTTGCCGAAGACGGTGTCGCCACGGTGTCGAGCGAGGACCTCGCGCGTCGGGTGGGGACGACGGCGGCGCAGGTGCGCAAGGATCTGTCGTTTTTCGGCACGTTCGGCAAGCGGGGCCTGGGGTATTCGGTGCCCGAGCTGGAGAGGGAATTGCGGTCGATCCTCGGGCTTGGCCGGCGTTGGCGTGTGGCGCTGGTCGGGGCGGGGAAGATCGGTCAGGCGTTGTTCGGATATCAGGATTTCCGGCGTCAGGGTTTTCACATCGAGGCAGTCTTCGATGCGGATCCGGCCAAGGTCGGCACCCGGTTGGATGGGGTGGAGGTCCTTGCCGAGCGCGAATTGGAGCGGGAGCTTGGCGAGCGTGGGATCGAGATCGTGATCATCGCGGTGCCGGCGAGTGCGGCGCAGGGGGTCGTGGATCGTGTGGTCCGTGCGGGGGTCCGAGGGATCCTGAACTTTGCGCCGACCCGTTTGCGTGTGCCTGAGGACGTCTCGTTGAAGACGGTGAACATGGCGCTCGAGATGGAGGGCTTGTCGTACGCGCTGGCTCAGGCGAGTCGTGGGCGGCGTCGATCGGCGTCGTCGAATGGACAGCCGTAACGGAGGTCGGTGGGAGCATGGATCGATCGGGAGTTCGCGTGACCTCGGAGATCGGACCGTTGCGTGGAGTGATCTGTCACACGCCGGGGCCCGAACTGCTGGCGGTCACGCCGACGACGCGAGAGGACTTCCTCTACGACGACATCATCGACGTCGACCTGGCGCGGCGGGAGCACCATCGCTTCAAGGCGATTCTCGCCCGCTTCAGCGAGGTCTACGAGGTCCGCGAACTGCTCGAGGATATCGTCGACCTTCCGGAGGTTCGGCCGTTCCTGATCGAGCGTGTGATGGATGTGGCGCGGTCGGAGCCGCTGGCGCGCCAGCTACTCGAGGTGCCGGCGGAGGAGCTGGTCTCGATCTTCATCGAAGGGCGTGAGGCGGAGGGTGGGCCGTTGCAGGAGGCGCTCCACGCCGCGAGTTACGCGCTCCCACCGCTCCCGAACCTGTTCTTCACGCGGGATGCGGCGATGGTGGTCGACGAGGGGGTGATCATCGGGTCGATGAAGTACACGGCCCGGTGGACGGAAGAGATCCTGATGAAGGCGATCTTCACGTATCACCCACTGCTCGAGAACCGGGGGCTGATCTACGACGGGAGCGAGGAGCGGCGCGCGGGGTACACGATCGAGGGGGGCGATGTCCAGGTACTGCGGCCGGATCTGGTGATGATGGGTCTGTCGCAGCGCTCGAGCCCGGGGGCGTTCGACACCATGGCCGAGAACCTGATCCGCGGCGGGGTTCGCGACATCCTGGTGGTCGTGCTCCCGACCGATCGTGCGATGATCCACCTGGACATGATCTTCACGATGGTGGACCGGGAGCACTGCGTGATCTTCCCACCCAGCTTCGTGGGGCCCGATCGCTGTGCGGTGCTGCACTACCGGGCGAACCAGCGTGGAGTGCGGGAGATGCCGAACCTCTTCGCCGCGCTGCGCGAGGTGGACCTGCCGCTCGAGCCGATCTTCTGTGGCGGGACCCGCCGAATCCTGCAGGAACGGGAGCAGTGGTCGAGCGGGTGCAATTTCGTGGCGGTCCGACCGGGGTTGGTGCTCGGCTACTCGCGCAATGAGAACACGTACGCCGAGTTCGAGCGCGAGGCGGGGTACCGGATCGTGGACGCGCTCGACTTCCTGACGGGCGATGCGGAGATCGGCGAGGACGAGAACGCGGTCATCACCTTCGAGGGTGCGGAACTTGTGCGGGGCGGCGGGGGCGGCCGCTGCATGACGCTGCCCATACGGCGAGACGACATCTGGTGAGCAACGAGCAGTACATCGAGGGGGTCGGGGCGGAGCCGCTCCGATCGTTGGAGTACGTCGTCGTGGACGTGGAAACGACGGGTGGCGTGGCGAAGCGCGGGGACCGCGTGACGGAGTTCGCTGCGATCTGCGTTCGCGGCACGGGCGAGGTGGTCGAGGAGTACACGACGCTGGTGAATCCTGAGCGGCCGATCCCGCCCTTCATCACGCGTCTGACTCGGATCACGGACGACATGGTCCGGGGAGCACCACGCTTCGAGGAGATCGCCGGCGAGGTGCAGCGCATGCTGCGTGGTCGGATCTTCGTGGCCCACAACGTCGCCTTCGACTGGGGCTTCGTGGGGCACGAGCTGGAGCGGGCGACGGGGGTCGGCCTCGAGGGCCGTCGCCTCTGCACGGTGAAGCTCGCACGGCGAGTCGTGCCCGAGGTCTCGAGCCGCTCGCTGGGCTCGCTCTCCGAGTACTTCGGCATCGACAACGACGCACGGCACCGTGCCTACGGCGATGCGCGAGCGACGGTGGAAGTATTCCGCCGCTTGCTGGACCGGCTGGAGGAGCGCGAGGTGTCCGACTGGCTCGAGCTCCAGGCGTTGCTAGAGAGCAGGCGGGCTCGACGCAAGCGGAGCTCGCTACCCCGATCCATCGACTGCATATGACGACGGCTGCGACGAAGATCGATCTCCCTCTCCGGCGCACGCGGAAGCTGGGTCGGTTCCGGCTGCACGCACTCGAGGCCGGCCTGCAGCGCCTGGACGGCGGCGCGATGTTCGGTGTCGTGCCGAAGCCGCTCTGGGAGAAGCGCATCCCGGCCGATGAGCGCAACCGGATCCCACTGGCCATGCGCTGCCTGCTGGTCGAGACTCCGGATGCACTCGTGCTGATCGACACCGGCGCGGGCAACAAGGAGGACGAGAAGTTCCACCACATCTACGGGCTCGAGAACGAGGGCTCGCCGACGCGTCTCGAGGATGCGATCCGTGATGCCGGCTTCTCGCCCGAGGACGTCGACCTCGTCATCGACACGCACCTCCACTTCGATCACGCGGGCGGCAACACCTGGCGCGACGAGGAGGGCAGCGTTCGACTCGCCTTCCCACGTGCCCGCTACGTGGTCCAGCGTGGGGAGTGGGAGTTCGCACACTCCCGCAACGAGCGTGTCCGCGCCAGTTACCTGCCGGACAACTTCGATCCGGTCGCCGAGGCGGACCGCTTCACCTTCGTGGAGGGCGAGCACGAGATCCTGCCGGGCATTCGTCTCGTCCCGACGCCGGGGCACACACCGTACCATCAGTCGGTGCTGCTCTCTTCGGAGGATGAGACGGCGTGTTTCCTGGCCGACGTGATCCCCACCTCCGCGCACCTGCCGCTGCCGTGGATCATGGGCTACGACCTCGAGCCTCTGGTGACGCTCGAGTCGAAGCGAGGGCTCCTGGCGCGGGCAAAGGACGAGGATTGGCTCCTGATCTTCGAGCACGATCCGGTCGTACCCTGGGGACGCCTGGATCCGTCGGAGACACGGCCGACGCTAAGGGGGGAGTGAGGGGCCGCGGCCTCTGGCCTCGACGCGCCCGACCGCATAAGTTGGGCGGCGTGCCAGGGGCGATTCGTTCCTGAAATGCTCTTGGGATTCATGGGAGGCAGACAGATGACCGACGCTGCACGCACGCCCGTGATCGTGAGCGCCGCGCGTACGCCTATCGGCCGGTTCCTGGGCGGGCTGAGCCCGTTGACCGCGCCGGAGCTGGGTGGCGTTGCGATCCGCGCTGCGCTCGACCGGTCGGGGATCGATCCGAACGAAATCGACGACGTCGTCCTGGGCAACGTCGTCTCCGCAGGACTCGGGCAGGCGCCGGCGCGGCAGGCCGCGATCGCCGGCGGGGTGCCGGAATCGGTCGGCGCCATGGCGGTGAGCCGGGTGTGCGGCTCGGGGCTCATGGCGGTGATGCTCGCCGCCCAGGCGATCCGCGCGGGGGATGCGAGGGTCATGGTGGCCGGCGGGATGGAGTCGATGTCGAATGCGCCGTACTACCTGCGCGGGTACAGGCAGGGCGTCAAATTCGGCAATCAGGAGGTCGTCGACGGACTGATCCACGACGGGCTCTGGTGCGCCTTCGGCCACTGCCACATGGGCGGCCACGCGGAGTACACGGCGTGGAAGGCGGAGATCAGCCGCGAGGAGGCGGATCGCTTCTCCCTGGAGTCGCACCAGAAGGCGATCGCTGCGATCGATGCCGGCAAGTTCAAGGACGAGATCGCGCCGGTCGAGATCAAGGGGCGCAAGGGCACGACCGTCGTCGACACGGACGAGCCGCCGCGACGGGACACTTCGATGGAGGCGCTTGCGAAGCTGCGGCCTGCGTTCACGGGCGACATGCCGGAGCAGGTGACCGAGCCGGTGGTGACGGCGGGGAACGCGCCCGGGCTGAACGACGGCGCTGCGGCGCTGGTCGTCGTGAGCCAGGAGTACGCCGATGCGCACGGGCTCGAGGTTCTGGCGCGGATCAACGCCTACGCGACCGGCGCGGTCGCGCCACAGGAGCTCTTCTTCGCGCCCGTACGCGCCGTGCGTCGGGTAATGGAGAAGGAAGGCACGTCGATCGACGACTACGACCTGATCGAGGCGAACGAGGCGTTCGCGGTCCAGGCGCTGGCCGACGGCAAGGAGCTCGGCTGGGACTGGGACCGGGTGAACGTGCACGGCGGCGCGGTGGCGCTCGGCCACCCGATCGGCGCGTCCGGGGCACGGGTCCTGACCACGCTGCTCTACGCCATGAAGGACCGCAACGCGAATCGGGGCCTGGCCACGCTCTGCCTCGGCGGTGGCGATGCCGTGGCCCTCTCGGTGGAAAGGGTGTAACGATGAGCGAATTCTTGCTGCAGCTCCGGCGCGTCGTCGGGCTCGAAGTGGTGACGAGCCTGGCCGCCCGCCGGGCGATGATGGTGGCGACCTTTGCGCTTCTGACCGCACTCGGCGCGTACGCGGCGGTGCCGCTGCCCGGAACGCCGGCGCCGGTCACGCTCCAGACGATGGTCGTGATCCTGGCCGGCGCGCTCCTGGGGCCGCGGCTCGGCGCGGCGTCCCAGGTGGCGTACCTGGCCGTGGGCGCCGCCGGGCTCCCGGTCTTCTCCAGCGGCGGTGCCGGGGTGGCGTGGCTCTTCGGCCCGACCGGGGGCTACCTGCTGGCCTTTCCGGTGGCCGCGGCGTTGACCGGCGTCCTCGCCGGCCGCCTCCCTGAGGCCGGGGCGTCGGGTGTGGTTCGCGCTCTCGGGCTCGCGCGGCTGACCGGCGCACTCGCCGTCGGGACCGCGGTGATCCTGGTCGGCGGGGCGGCGCAGCTCGCCGTACTCACCGGCGACGTCGAGCGGGCGATCACCCTCGGCGTCGTGCCGTTCCTCATGGGCGGCATGCTCAAGATCGTGGGGGCGCTCCTCGTTGCGGCTCGCCTCCGCCGTCGAACCCTCGGGCTGGTCTAGCCCGGGGGTTTTTCATGGACGGCCGCGGAGGCTGGAAGCGAATATTCGTCACGAACGGCACGGTAAGGAGCCCGTGGCGGATCCTGCTCTTCGCGGTCCTCTTCCTCGCGCTCCTCATCGTGGGCGCGTGGATCGTGGGGCCCGGCAAGAGGGGCGCCGAGACGCTCTTCCGGCAAGGTGCGGTCACACTGGCCGCCGCACTCATCTCCGGCTGGGTCCTGCTGGCGTGGCTCGACCGTCGCTCGCCCGGCGCACTCGGCTTCGGGTGGACGCCACAGACGCCGCGTGAGGCCGGGCTCGGCTTCCTGATCGGCGGCGGCAGCCTGGCGCTGATCGTGGCCGTCTTCGCCCTTGCCGGCTGGCTCGAGTACCGGAGCGAGCCAGGCACGGCCGCCCTCTACGCAGGTGTCCTCGCGGGCGACCTCGTGCTGCTCGCCGTGGCGGCGGCCTCGGAGGAGGCGCTCTTTCGTGGCTACCCGTTCCAGGTCCTCGTCCAGGCGATCGGTCCCGTCACGGCGACACTGCTCTCGAGCGCCCTCTTCTCGGTGGCGCACGCGGCCAATCCCAACGTGGGGCCGCTCGCGCTCATCAACATCTTCCTTGCCGGAGTACTCCTCGCCGCGGCATATCTGCGGACGCGGAGCTTGTGGTTCGCGACTGCCGTGCACCTCGGCTGGAACTGGACGATGGCATCGCTCCTCGACCTCCCGGTGAGTGGGCTGGCGTTCTTCGATGCGCCGCTCTATGAGCCGGTCGAGACAGGACCCGCGTGGGTGACCGGCGGTGCGTTCGGGCCCGAGGGCGGGATCGGCGCGAGCGTCGCCTTCCTGCTCGCGCTCTGGGCCACGCTGCGATTGCCCGGGCTGGACGAGCCCGAGAAGATGCGCGAATTGCGGCCGTTGGTGGATGACAGGATGATCGACTGAGGCACGACGACCCGAGGTGCGGCAGCCACGTGCCCCGGGCTGGCGGCTGCGGACGGACTGTTCAGGGACTGCAACGACGAGATCGTGGCTCGAGGCCCCGTCCTGCACGGGCGGTGCGACGAGCTGCGGTCCGATAACCATCGTGGAGGTGTGATGCAGGACATCGAGCAGGTGGCGGTCATCGGCGGCGGGACGATGGGCAACGGCATCGCCCATGTCTTCGCGCAGCACGGCTACAATGTGGTCCTGGTCGATGTGGGCGAGGACCGCCTGGCGCGTGCGATCGAGACGATCGGCGCGAACATGGACCGCCAGGTCAGGAAGGGCGCGCTCACGGCCGAGGCGAAGGAGGCCGCCATCGCGCGGCTGCGTCCGGCGACGGAGCTCTCTGCGACATCCGACGCTCAGCTCGTGGTCGAGGCGGTGCCCGAGAACCTCGAGATGAAGCTGGAGCTCTTCCGAGAGCTGGACCAGCACACGCGGCCCGAAGCGATCCTGGCGTCGAACACGTCGTCGATCTCGATCACCGCGCTGGCCGGCGCCACGCGGCGCCCGGAGCAGGTGATCGGGATGCACTTCATGAATCCCGTGCCCGTCATGAAGCTGGTCGAGGTGATCCGCGGGCTCCAGACATCGGACGAGACGACGTCGACGGTCATGGATCTTTCGCGCGCACTCGAGAAGACACCGGTCGAGGCGAACGATTTCCCGGGCTTCGTCTCGAACCGGGTGCTTATGCCGATGATCAACGAGGCGGTCTACTGCCTCATGGAGGGCGTGGCCGAGGCGGAAGCGATCGACACCGTGATGAAGCTGGGGATGAACCACCCGATGGGCCCGCTCGCACTGGCCGACCTGATCGGGCTGGACACCTGCCTGGCGATCATGGAGGTTCTGCACCGTGACCTCGGCGACGACAAGTATCGGCCGTGCCCGCTGCTGAAGAATTACGTGGCGGCCGGGTGGCTCGGCCGGAAGACCGGACGCGGCTTCTACCCCTATTGATGCCATGAACGACGAGCTGGAGCAGGTACGGACGCTGGCGCGGGAATTCGCCGACGCGGAGCTGCGCCCCAACGTCGAGGCGTGGGACCGGGAGCGTCGCCTGGACCCGCGCGTGATCGAACACCTGGCGGAGCTCGGTTTCTTCGGCATGCTCGTCCCCGGCGAGTACGGCGGTATGGAGTTCGACCTGCCGACGTACCTCGCCGTCCTCGAGGAGTTGGCCCGGGGCGAGCCGGCCGT
>CALKIP010000182.1 GCA_937995995.1 uncultured bacterium | reverse complement strand
GGACCTCTTTTCGGCGGGCGGGCAAGATCCAGCAGGAAGGGATATGGCGAACACGACGCAGGTGCTGGCGGCGTTCCGCGATATGATCGCGAACAAGAATCTGTCGCGAGAGGATCTGCACGACCTCATCCGGGATGGGATCATGGCGGCGTTGGCCAAGCGTTTCGGCCAGACGGTGGAAGCCGAGATCCGCATCGATGAGGACGAGGGCGGGATCCAGATCACCGTGCTCAAGGAAGTGGTCGCGGAGGTCGAGGATCCGGCGCGTCAGGTCTCGCTCGAGGAAGCACGCTGGGACGACCCGGAGTTCGAGGTCGGTGACATCCTGGAGATCCCGGTCGAGTTCCAGGATTTCGGTCGCAACGCAGTCATGGCGGCCAAGCAGCGGATCATCCAGCGCGTCCGTGAGGGCGAGCGCAACAAGATCCGTGACGAATTCGCCGACCGCATCGGCGAGCTGCTGAGCGGCGAGGTCCAGCAGGTGGAGCGCGGCAAGCTCGTGGTCATGCTGAACAAGTCGCGCGAGGCGGATGCGATCATCCCGTGGAAGGAGCAGAACCCACGGGAGCGTTTCCGCCAGGGCGAGCCGATCCGTGCGGTCCTGAAGCGTGTCGAGGAGACGTCCAAGGGGCCGCGACTGATCCTCTCGCGTGCGGATCCGCTGTTCGTTGCGGCGCTCTTCAAGCTGGAAGTGCCGGAGATCTACCAGGGCATCGTCGAGATCAAGGGGATCGCACGTGAGGTGGGTGGCCGTAGCAAGCTCGCGGTCACCTCGCGGGACGAGTCGATCGATCCCGTGGGCGCGTGTGTGGGGCTCAAGGGTGCTCGTGTCCAGGCGGTGGTCAGTGAGCTCGGAGGTGAGCGGATCGACATCGTTCCGTGGCACCCGGACCCGGAGATCTTCGCGCGGCGTGCTCTGGCGCCCGCCAAGGTGGCCAAGGTCATGAGCGATGCCACGCGACGGGTGATCACGGCGATCGTCGACGAGGATCAGCTCTCACTGGCCATCGGCCGCAACGGACAGAACGTGCGGTTGGCAAGCCAGCTCATCGGCTGGCAGATCGATCTGTACGGGAGCCGCGAGTGGCTGGAGCGGGGTGCGGACGAGGCGCTCTTCGGCGGAAGCGGCGAGTTCGAGACAGCGGATTTCCCGCTGAACGAGCTCGATGTTTCGCCGGCAATGGTGGCCGCTCTGCAGGCTGCGGGGTATAATACGTTCCTCGACATCATCGACCTCGAGCGGGAAGACCTGCTGCGAGTGCCGGGCGTGAGTCCGGAGGATGCGGACGAGCTGATCCGGATCATCGACGATTTGACGGAAGAGGAACCCGCGGCTGCGGATACGGCGGACCAGGGGCCGACGGCGGAAGAGCTCGCCGAAGCCCGCGAGGTCGCCGCGGAGATCCTCGGCCTGCCGCTGAACCGGGAGGGCGAGGAGTCTGGCAATGGCGAGGAGGAGCGAAGCGCCTGAGTCGGCGCTGCGTCTTCTGGGTCTGGCTGCGCGTGCCGGCGCGATCGTGCCCGGCACCGAGCGGGTCCGGGAGGCGGCGCGGAGCGGCCGTCTCCATTTCACCTGGGTGGCCGCCGATGCGGCAGCCAATGCCATGGACAAGCTGATCCCGTTGCTCGTTGCGCGGGGTGTGCCGCATGCCGTGGTTGGAAATCGCGTGGAACTGGGCGCCGCGGTGGGCCGCGCGCCGCTCAGTGCGATCGGAGTCATGGATGCGTCATTCGCGAAACGACTCCGTGACATGATCGGGGATCGGTCCGAGCAGGATATGTAAGGTTATCGAGAGGTGGTGCGAAAGGGTATGCGCGTCTACGAAGTAGCGAAGGAGTTCAACGTATCGGCCGAGAGCCTCATCCAGCTCTTGCGGGACCTGGGGGTCTCTGCACGGAGCGAGGCGTCCCGGGTGGACGACGCCGTCGTGGCGAAGCTACGGGCGCGCATCGAGCGTGAGCGGCGTGCGGGGCTTTCCAACGCGGAAGAGGTGCTCGAGGCCGTCAAGGAGGACGCGCAGGCCAGCCCCCGCCGTCGTCGCCGTCGTCGTCGTGAGGAGACGCCCGTGGTGACCGCGTCGGATTCGTCGGCGTCTCCGGCCGCAGATGCGGCCGAGCAGATGGCAGCGGAGAAGGCGGAGGAGGCGGCCGAGCGCGGCGCCGACCTCGTGACGACGGGTGGCAAGGAGCCGACGGGCACGACGGTGATCGTGGAGAGCCCGGGACCCGAGGCCTCCACCGAGGCCGAGCCGGAAGAGGCACAGCCCGAGCCGGTAGCGGCCGAGGCGGAAGAGGCCCAGGAGATCGCGGCGGAGGCCGAGGTCGAGGAAGCGGTTGCGGAGGCCGAGGTCGAAGCGCCCCAGGCGGAAGCCGTCGAGGAGGCGCCCGCGGAAGAGGCCGAGGTCGAGGAGGCCGAAGAGGCCCCCGAAGCCGAGGAAGAGCCCGAGGCGGAGCCGGAGCCCGTTGCCCCTGCGGCCGAGGCGCCGAAGCGGCCGCGTCCGGTTTCTGCCGGTGCTCCGCCGCGCAGGCCACGTCGTGTGACCGAGGGGATCACGCTTCCAGCACGACCGGCCACGCCGACGCCTGCTCCCGCCCCCGCCGCGAGTGCCGGGCCGGGCGGCAAGGTCCGCATCCAGGCCGAGGGCTTCACGGCGGACGGCCGTCGCAAGAAGGACCGTCGCAAGAAGAAGCAGCGTCGGGTCGACCAGGGCGCGGTGCAGGAGAACATCCAGCGCGTCATGGCCGAACTGAAGTCGAGTGGCGGCAAGAAGCGGCGCCATCGCCGCGAGGAGCCGGCGCTGCGGCAGGAGCGCGAGGCGGAGCGCGAGCGGATCCGGGCCGAGGAGGCCCGTACGGTTCGGGTCAACGAGTACCTGACCGTCGCGGAGCTGGCGGAGTTGATCGATCACAGCCCGACGGAGATCATCTCGAGCGCGTTCAAGAACCTCGGGCTCATGGTCACGATCAACCAGCGGCTGGACTTCGACCAGATCGAGCTGTTGCTCGACGAGTTCGGCTTCAAGGCGGCCCGTGAGGAGGGCTACGGCGCCGAGCTGGACGAGTCGCTCGAGGTTGAGGACCGGCCCGAGGACATGGCGCCACGGCCGCCGGTGATCACGGTCATGGGTCACGTCGACCACGGGAAGACGTCGCTCCTGGACTACGTCCGCAAGGCGAACGTCATTGCGGGCGAGGCGGGCGGCATCACCCAGCACATCGGTGCGTACCATGTGACGCTCAGCGATGGGCGGTCGATCTCGTTCCTGGACACGCCCGGTCACGCCGCCTTCACGGCGATGCGTGCCCGTGGCGCAGAGGTGACGGACATCGTGGTGCTGGTGGTCGCCGCGGACGACTCGGTCATGCCGCAGACGGTCGAGGCGATCAGCCACGCCAAGAACGCGGGCGTGCCGATCATCGTCGCGATCAACAAGGTCGACCTCCCGACCGCGAATCCGATGAAGGTGAAGCAGGAGCTGCTTCAGCACGGCGTCATGGTCGAGGAGTTCGGCGGCGATGTGCTATCCGCCGAGGTCAGCGCCAAGACCGGGCTCGGCATGGACGACCTGCTGGACAAGGTCCTGCTGCAGGCGGAACTGCTCGAGCTCCAAGCGAATCCGAAGCGGCCGGCACAGGGCACGGTCATCGAGGCTCAGCTCGACGTGGGCAAGGGTCCGGTCGCAACGGTGCTCGTCACGAACGGCACGCTGCGTGTGGGCGATTCGTTCGTCTGCGGTCTCTTCGATGGCCGGGTGCGTGCGCTCCTCGACGAGCGTGGCAACCATGTCGAGGAGGCCGGGCCGGCGGTCCCGGTCCAGGTGCTCGGTCTGTCGGGCGTGCCCCAGGCCGGCGACTCCCTGGTCGGGATGGAGCCGGAGCGGGCGGCTGCGATCGCGCAGACGCGTCAGCGACTGGACCGCGAGAAGCAGCTTCGGATCAAGAGCCGCGGCGTGAAGCTGACCGATATCGGCAAGCTGCTGGCCGAGGGTGAGACGGCGCAGCTCAACGTCATCATCAAGGGTGACGTGGATGGGTCGGTCCAGGCGCTTTCGGACTCGCTGGAGCAGCTCTCGACCAAGGACATCCAGGTCGAGGTGGTCCATCGCGCGGTCGGCGCGATCAACGAGTCGGACGTGCTTCTGGCCGCCACGGCGGGAGCGATCATCATCGGCTTCCACGTGAGGCCGACGCCAGACGCTCGCTCCACGGCGGAACGCGAGGGCGTCGACATCCGCCTCTACAGCATCATTTACGAGGCGGTCGAGGATGTCACGGCGGCGATGGAGGGCATGCTCGAGCCGGAGGAGCGCGAGGTTTTGACCGGCGTGGCCGAGGTGCGGCAGCTTTTCCGCGTGCCGCGGGTCGGCACGGTGGCCGGCTGCTACGTCACGGAAGGCGTCATCGAGCGCCGGGGCCGTGTCCGACTGGTGCGCGACGGCGTCCAGATCTACGAGGGCGAGCTCGGCAGCCTGAAGCGCTTCAAGGACGATGTACGCGAGGTCCGCGAGGGCTTCGAGTGCGGCCTGAACATCACCGGGTTCAACGACGTGAAGGTCGGCGATCTGATCGAGTCCTTCCGCGTCGAGGAAGTGGCCCGTACGCTGGCCGGTGCCGCTGAGGGCGGGGAGGACTCCTAAGTCCCCCCGCCACGAGGCGCGGCCCGGGAAGGAGCCGGTCGAGCCGTGGTGATCGGAGTGGCCGGCTGGGAGCTGGAGATCTACGGCGCCCAGTCGCTCAAGGAAAAGCGTAGCGTGGTGAAGAGCCTCAAGGATCGGCTCCACGATCGCTTCAACCTGTCGGTCGCCGAGACGGGGCAGCACGACCTCTGGCAGCGCGCCGAAATTACGGCGTGCGTCGTCGCCACGGACCGCAGGCTCGCGGACTCCGTGCTCTCGAACGCGGATCGCCTCGTGGCTGGCGATGCGCGGGCACGGATCATCGACAGCTATCGTACGTTCTACTAATGCCAGGCGGCCGGCCGGGTGGGTCGGCCGCCTTTCTGCGTATGTCCCCGGCGTGCACGATACGGTAACGGGACGACGGAGATAGGGGAAAGATGCCTAGCCGACGTGTTGAGCGGCTCAATGAGCAGTTGAAGCGAGAGATCACGGATATCATCCGGCACGAGGTGAGGGACCCGCGCGTGGGCGCGCCGACGATCACGGCGGTCGATGCGGCGCCGGACCTCACCTTTGCTCGTGCCTACGTCTCGGTCGCGGGAGACGATGCCGAGAAGGCTCAGACGATCGACGGCTTGAGGGCGGCCGCACCCTTCATCCGCGGAGAACTCGGGCGACGGCTGCACATTCGGCGCACGCCCGAGCTCGACTTCCAGCTCGATCGGGGCCTGGAGCAGGCCATGCGTATCGAGCGGCTTCTCAAGGAGGCCCTCGGTAGCGAGGGCGGCTCATCGTCCGACGAAGGAGAGCGGGACCAGGCGGATGAGCAGTAGTCGCTCCGGAGTGCTCCCCGTCGACAAGCCGGAAGGGGTTACGTCGCACGACGTCGTGGCCGCGGCCCGTCGGGCGCTCGGTACTCGGCGTATCGGGCACACGGGCACCCTGGACCCCTTCGCGTCCGGGCTTCTCCTCCTGTGTGTGGGGCCGGCGACGCGCCTGGCGGAGTACCTGATCGGTCTGCCGAAGGCCTACCGCGCTACGCTGCGTCTCGGCATCACCACGGACACCGACGATCGGACGGGCGAGGTGGTCGAGGAATCGGCCGGGTGGCAGGGGCTTACCCGGGAGGCGGTCGAGGCGGCACTGGAGACGCAGCGTGGCCGTATCCGCCAGGTGCCACCGGCCTACTCGGCCAAGAAGATCGCCGGTCGGCGGGCCTACGACCGTGCACGGCGTGGGGAGGCCGTCGAACTGGCGCCGGTCGAAGTGGAGGTCTACCGACTCGAGGTGGTGTCCATCGACCTGCCCGAGGTGGTATTCGAGGTGGAGTGTTCGAGTGGGACGTACATTCGGGCGATCGCGCGGGACGTGGGTGCCGTGCTCGGAGTGGGCGGCCATCTCTCCACGCTCCGTCGAACGCGGATCGGCCGCCACGATGTGCGGGGTGCGGTGCCTCTTTCCCGGCTCGACGACGAGTCCGCGGTGCAGCCGGCATGGCTCTCTCCGCTGGAGGCGCTGAGCCACATGCCTCGAATCGACGTGGATGCGGAAGACGCCGCGGCGCTCCGCAACGGCCGGCGTGTTCGTCGGCCCGATCGAGATGCGCCCGAGCACATCCCCCTCGCGATCGCGTACCAGGACGAGTTGCTGGCGGTGGGTGACATAGAAGAGGGGCGGCTTCGGCCGCGAAAGGTGTTTTCGTGATGGATACGACTAACGACGTGGTCGGAATCCAGGGTCAGGACGGCCCACCGGAATCCGTAATCACCGTCGGAACGTTCGATGGCGTACACCGCGGCCATCGGGTGGTGATCGAAGCGGTGAAGCGCGAGGCCCGGCGGCGCGGACTACGGAGCGTTGTGGTCACGTTCAGTCCCCATCCGCTCAAGGTCGTACGGCCCAAGGATGCGCCGGGTCTGCTGACCTCCCCGGAGGAGAAGGAGGCGCTGCTGCGCGCGGCAGGTATCGACTACGTGCCAACGCTCGAGTTCACGCAGGAGCTCGCCCGCTTCTCCCCCAGGCAGTTCGTCGAGGAGATCCTGATCGGGCGCTACGGCCTGCGTCACCTCGTCACGGGGTACGACCACGGGTTCGGCAGGGGCCGGAGCGGAGATGTGGACACACTGCGCGAGATCGGTCGAGATCTCGGCTTCGACGTCGATGTGGTCCCCGCCCACAACATCGGGGAGACACCCGTCTCTTCGAGCCGGATTCGGCGAGCCCTCGAGGCGGGCGACGTCGAAGGGGCCGCCCGCGGACTCGGCCGCGCGTACTCGCTGCGGGGTCGCGTGGTCCGGGGGGAGGGGCGAGGACGCCAACTCGGCGTGCCGACGGCTAACCTGGCCATCGATGAGCCCGACAAGTTGTTGCCGCGCGAGGGGATCTATGCAGTGCGGGCACGACTCGACGGACGCATCCTCGACGGCGTGCTCCACCTCGGGCCTCGCCCCACCTTCGAAGGCGCGAGTCCGTCGGTCGAGCTGCATCTGCTCGACTTCGACGGCGACCTCTACGGCACGGACATCGGCGTCGCCTTCTGCGCCCGTATCCGGGACATCCTGGCCTTCGACACCGTGGATGCGCTGATCGAGGCGATGCGCGACGATGTCGACCGCACGCGGAGCATTCTCGCGTCCGGCGGCGGAGCTTGCCAGGAGATCGAAGCTTTGATAATGTAAATGGTTGTTCAAAAATGAAGCATTCCGCTTCCCGAACAGCGTAGACTCTCGAGGAGGCTCGAAAGAGATGACGATCGACAAGGACACGATCATCCAGAAGTACCAGCTTCACCCCAACGACCGTGGGAGTGCTCCCGTTCAGATCGCGCTCCTCACGGCGCGCATCAACGAACTCACCGATCACTTCCGAACTCACCCCAAGGATCACCATGGCCGGCGCGGCCTGCTCCTCATGGTCGGCAAGCGTCGCCGGCTGCTGGAGTATCTGAAGCGCAAGGATATCGAGCGCTACCGCTCGCTCATCCAGGACCTGGGTCTGCGCCGCTGATCGGGCGGCGGACGTCCCGGATTCGGAATCGAGTGAGGGGAGCAAGGAAACGGACGAGAGGACATGCATAGAATCGAACGAGAGTTCGCAGGGCGGAAGCTGATTCTGGAGACGGGGCGGATGGCCAAGCAGGCGCACGGCGCCTGTCTGGTCCAGTACGGGGAGACGGTGGTCCTTTGTACGGCGACGGTGCAGGACAGCCCGTCGCACCTGCCGTTCTTCCCACTGACGGTCGAGTACCGGGAGAAGAGCTACGCTGCGGGTAAGATCCCGGGCGGGTTCATCAAGCGCGAAGGCCGTCCGAGCGAGAAGGAGATCCTCTCGGCGCGTCAGATCGACCGGCCGATTCGGCCGCTCTTTCCTGACGGTTTCCTGTACGAGACGCAGATCTTCGTCAACGTGCTCAGTGCCGACCAGGAGAACGACGCGGATGTGCTCGGGCTGCTGGGCGCTTCGGCTGCACTGAACATGTCGAAGATCCCGTTCTCGGGGCCTGTGGCCGCGGTTCGGATCGGCCGGATCGAGGGTCAGTGGGTGCTGAATCCGACCTTCCAGCAGCTTCAGTTCAGCGACCTCGACATCGTGGTGGCCGGCACGGAGACGGCGATCACCATGGTCGAAGGCGGCGCGGTCGAGGTTCCCGAGGAGGAGATCGCCGAGGCCCTCGTCGTTGCGCACCGAGGGATCCAGGAGCTGATCGAGATCCAGAAGGAGTTCCTCAGCGAGATCTCCGTGCCCAAGATGGAGTGGGTCGGCGTGGAGATCCCGGCCGATATCCGCGCACGGGTCGAGGAACTGGCCGAGGAGCGGATCAAGGAGTCGCTGAACCTGAAGGACAAGACCGAGCGCAACCAGGCGCTGGCGACGGTCCGCGAGGATGTGAAGGCGGCTCTCGTCGAGGAGTTCCCGGAGCAGGAAGAAGCGATCGGGTCGGTGCTCTCCGAGATCGAAAAGCGCGTCATGCGCCGCCAGATCCTGGAGAAGGGCGAGCGGGCGGACGGCAGGCGGCCGGACGAGATCCGTCCGATCACCTGCGAGGTCGGTGTGCTTCCGAGGACGCACGGCTCGGCGCTGTTCACCCGTGGCCAGACGCAGGCGCTGGCGGTGGTGACGCTCGGCACGAGTGCGGACGAGCAGCGGATCGACACGATCGACGTGCCGCAGGAGACGTCGAAGTCGTTCATGCTGCACTACAACTTCCCACCGTTCTCGACGGGTGAGGCCAAGCCGGTACGTGGCCCGAGCCGCCGCGAGATCGGCCACGGTGCGCTCGCCGAGCGGGCGATCCAGCCGCTCCTTCCCGCCTACGACGACTTCCCCTACACGATCCGCATCGTGAGCGACATCCTGGAGTCGAACGGCTCCAGTTCGATGGCCTCCGTCTGCGGGGCTAGCCTCTCGCTCATGGACGCGGGCGTGCCGATCCGTGCCGCGTGTGCGGGTGTCGCCATGGGGTTGATCAAGGAGGGGGACCAGATCGCCGTGCTCACCGACATCCTGGGTCTCGAGGATGCGCTCGGTGACATGGACTTCAAGGTGGCGGGCACGCGCGAAGGGATTACCTCGATCCAGATGGATATCAAGATCGAGGGTCTCACATTGGATGTCATGCGCGAGGCGCTGGACCGAGCGCACAAGGGTCGCATGTACATCCTTGACGTGATGGACCAGGCGATCACGGGCCCGAGGTCGGAGCTCAGCCGTTTTGCTCCGCGGATCATCACCATGCAGGTCAACCCGGACAAGATCGGTGAGATCATCGGTCCGAAGGGGAAGACGATCCGCTCGATCCAGGACGAGACGGGAGCCGAGATCAACATCGACGATTCCGGCCTGGTCACCATCGCGAGCGTCAGCGCCGAGGGCGGCGAGCGTGCGCGCGAGATGATCGGAGCGATCGTTCAGGAGCCCGAGGTCGGCCGCATCTACGAGGGCGTGGTCAAGAGCACGACGAGCTTCGGCGCATTCGTCGAGATCCTGCCTGGCACCGAGGGGCTGTGCCACATTTCGGAGCTGCAGGAGGGCCGGACCGAGAAGACCGAGGACGTGCTCAAGAAGGGAGACACGACCCGCGTCAAGCTCCTCTCGATCGATGAGAAGGGGCGGCTGCGACTCTCTCGCAAGGCGGCACTCGAGGAGGAGTGACGGAAGAGCGTTTCGCCTGTACCGAGCTTCCGGGCGGACTCCTGGTCCTCAGCGAAGCGCTGCCCGGGGTTCGTTCCGTCTCCACAGGCGTGTGGGTGCGCTCGGGCTCGGTGCACGAGACACCGGCAGAGCTTGGTGCGAGCCACCTCGTCGAGCACATGGTGTTCAAGGGCACGGACCGGCGCACCGCGTTGGAGATCGTGCAGGCGCTGGAGCGCTTTGGTGGCTCGCTGGACGCCTATACCACTCGCGAACACACAGCGTATCAGGCACGTGTCCTGGACGAGCACTTCGAGCTCGCGCTCGACGTGCTCGCGGACATGGTCCTCAATCCGCAGCTACGCGAGGAGGACCTCGAACTCGAGCGCGAGGTCGTGCTCGAGGAGGTCTCGGCCGTGGAGGACACGCCCGACGATCTCGTCCTGGAGCTGCACGCCGATGCGCTGTGGGGCGGGCATCCGTACGGCTATCCGATTCTCGGTACACGTGAGACTGTCGGGCGACTCGGTGCGGAGGATTTACGCCGGGTGCACCGGCGGGGGTACCGCGGGCCCAACCTGATCGTGGCCGCCGCCGGGAACGTGCGGCACGACGAGTTCGTGGATCGGGTGCAAGAGCTCTTCGCGGATGCGCAGGACGGGTCCGAGACCGCGGCCGTGCCCGAGCCGCAAGGTGTGCGAGGGGAGCGAATCCACGTCGAGCGTGCCACTGCCCAGACGCATATCGTGTTGGGCACGACGCTCTTCGGGCACAAGGACCCGCGCCGCTATGCCTCGGTGCTGCTGTCGTGTGCGTTCGACGGCGGCATGGGCTCGCGACTGTTCCAGCGAGTGCGCGAAGAGCTGGGTCTTGCTTACAACGTCTATTCCTTCCAGTCTTTCTACTCGCGCGGCGGGGTCACTGGCGTTTATGTCGGCACACGGCATGACCGGGCCGAGCGCGCGGAGTCCGTGATTCGCGAAGAGCTGAAGCGACTTGCCGACCACGGTCTCACCGCCAAAGAGCTGGACGATGCGAAGGGGCTGGTGAAGGGGCAGCTGGTCCTCGAACTCGAGTCGACGGGTGCGCGGCTGCAGCGTCTTGCAGGCTTCGCGCTGTACGACGAGCCGTTCCTCACCCTGGACGAGCTCATGGCGAAGCTCGACGCCGTGACCCTGGACGAGGTCGCCGGGGTCGCGGAGGAGTACTTCGACCCGGAGCGGCAGGTGGTCCTGCGGCTCGGGCCGAAGTGATCGGAAGAATCCAATTCTAGGGAGCTTGGTGAAAATGATCATCGGGGTGCCGAAGGAGATCAAGACCAACGAGAACCGCATTGCGCTGGTTCCCGCTGGTGCGGATGCGCTGGTTCAAGCCGGCCACACGGTGCTGATCGAGCGGGGCGCCGGGTTGGGGAGCGGTTTCGAGGACGATCAGTACGAGCGTACCGGCGCCGAGATCGTGGATAGCGCGGAGGAGGTGTGGGCCCGCGCGGAAATGATCATGAAGGTGAAGGAGCCGATCGAGCCCGAGTGGCCGCGGATGCGCAAGGGGCAGGTCAT
Source organism: uncultured bacterium (assembly GCA_937995995.1). GTDB lineage: Bacteria > Gemmatimonadota > Gemmatimonadetes > Longimicrobiales > RSA9 > CALBZE01. The sequence continues at coordinate 7,246 of CALKIP010000182.1, read as the reverse complement.
CTTCACCTACCTCCACTTCGCCGCATCGGAGGCGCTGACCCGTGCGGTGATGGATTCGGGTGCGATCGCGATCGCCTACGAGACGGTCCAGCTCCCGACGGGCGAGCTCCCGTTGCTCACGCCGATGAGTGAGGTCGCCGGCCGTCTGTCCGTCCAGCAGGGTGCGAAGTACCTGGAGAACTACTTTGGCGGCCGTGGCATGCTGCTGGGCGGCGTGCCGGGTGTCGAGCCGGCGAAGGTCGTAGTCATCGGTGGTGGCGTCGTCGGGACGAACGCTGCGAAGATGGCCGCGGGCCTGGGCGCGAACGTGGTGATCATGGACGTGTCGCTCAACCGGCTGCGCTACCTTGCGGATGTGATGCCGGCGAACGTCACGCCCGTGTTTTCGAACCGTCACAACCTGATGATGCAGCTCGAGCAGGCCGACCTGTTGATCGGCGCGGTGCTGCTGCCGGGCAAGAAGGCGCCGAACCTGGTGCGTCGTCAGGACCTGTCGCGGATGAAGAAGGGAGCCGTGATCGTGGACGTGGCGGTCGATCAGGGCGGCTGCGTGGAGACGATCCACCCGACCACGCACGAGGACCCGATCTACGAGGTCGATGGCGTGGTCCACTACGGCGTTGCGAACATGCCTGGCGCCGTGCCGCGCACCTCGACGCTGGCGCTCACGAACGCCACGCTGCCGTACGCGCTCACGCTGGCGAACAAGGGTTGGCTGGAGGCCTGCCGCGGAGACCGCGCGCTGGCGCTCGGCATCAACATCGTCGACGGCAAGGTCACGTACCAGGGTGTGGCGGAGGCGTTCGATCTGCCGTACACTCCGGTCGAGGACGTGCTCTGAGCGAAGCCTCTCGCGGAACCGCCGGCGCGGCCGACGAGTGTCGGGCCGCGCCGGCCCTCCGTCGTCATCGGTATCCGACAGTCGCGTGAGCGAGATTCGAGTTCTGATCCGACGTCTGGACCACTACCCCGTGGATTGGCCTCTCCCCGAGTATGCAACTCCCGGGTCCGCCGGTGTCGATCTGCGTAACGCCGGACCGGAGGTGGTCATACCTCCGCTCGGCCGCGTGCTGATCCCGACCGGGCTGTCGATCGCGTTGCCCATTGGCACCGAGGCGCAAGTCCGCCCCCGCTCGGGGCTGGCGTTTCGGCGGGGCATCGGGATCCCGAACGCACCCGGCACCATTGACAGCGATTACAGAGGCGAGCTCTGCGTGCCGTTAATCAATTATGATGGCGAGGCGCAGTGCATCGCCCACGGCGAGCGAATCGCACAACTGGTGCTCGCGAAAGTCGAGCGGATCGCGTGGGAGCCCGTGGCCGAGCTTCCGGCGGATTCGGTGCGCGGCGACGGCGGATTCGGAAGCACCGGCCGCCACTGAGCAGCCCGCGCGCACCAAGGCTTGCACCGCGATTTTGTGCGGGTTAACTTGTGGTATCCCTTAGAGTTCGAGGGCACGGCCCACCGCAAGGTGGGCCGTGCACTTCCGACCCCTGTCCGGCCCCGAGGCTGGGGCCACTGGTGAGTTATGGCGCTCAAGAGCTGGCTGAGCTCGGGGAGGCTCCTCCCCGTCAACGACATCGCGGTGGACCTGGGCACGGCGAACACGCTCGTCTACATCAAAGGCGAGGGGATCATCCTCAACGAGCCGTCGGTCGTGGCCGTCGAACGCGGATCGAGTCGGATCAAGGGGATCGGACTCGAGGCGAAACGCATGCTCGGCCGTACGCCCGAGGGGATCATGGCGGTTCGCCCGATGAAGGATGGCGTGATCGCGGACGTGGACATCACCGAGATCATGCTGCGCCACTTCTTGCGTACGGTGACGTCGAAGCGGGTCTTCCGCATCAAGCCGCGCGTGGTCGTGGGCGTTCCATCGGGGATCACGGAGTTGGAGCGTCGCGCGGTGAGGTCGAGTGCGGCGGCGGCGGGCGCCAAGGAAGTGTACATGGTGGCCGAGCCGATGGCGGCCGCGATCGGTGTGGGTCTACCCGTGGACACGCCGACCGGCAACATGGTGATCGACATCGGCGGGGGTACCACGGAAATTGCAGTCATCGCTCTCAACGGGATCGTATCGGACACGTCGATCCGCGTGGGCGGGGATGAGATCGACAACTCAGTGGTCACGTTCCTGCGTAAGAACTACAACCTCCTCATCGGTGAACCGACCGCGGAGGCCATCAAGATCCAGATCGGCTCCGCGTTCAATATCGGCGAGGAGCGGGAAATGGAAGTCAAGGGGCGTGATTTGGTGAGTGGGATCCCCAAGACGGTGCGCGTGCACTCGCAGGAGATCCGTGAGTGCATTCAGGAGCCGATCCAGCAGATCGTGGACGCGGTACGGCGTGCACTCGAGATCACGCCACCGGAGTTGGCGTCGGACATCGTGGATCGTGGGATCGTGATGACCGGGGGCGGCGCCTTGATTCGGGCACTCGACCAATTGCTCGCCCACGAGACGAACCTGCCGATCCATGTGGATGAGGAGCCGCTGACCTGCGTGGTTCGTGGCGCGGGTCGAATTCTGGACGATCTTCCGAGGTTTCGGAGCGTTTTGGCGACCTGAGCGTGGACTACTTCGACGGCAAGCGCAGGAACAAGCGGCGCGAAGCGGCGGTGGTGGCAGGCCTCCTGCTGCTCGCCCTTTTTCTGTTTCTGTTGCCGGCGAGCTATCAGGCGCCGGTGCGTTCGGTTCTGCGTGGCACCGCCCTGAAGCCATTCCTCATGATTCAACGCCAGGTGGTGGCGCGGCGGGGGCTGAGCATGAGTGTCGCGGAACTGCGCGCGCGACACGATTCCCTGGCGGCCGTGAGCGCTGCGCAGGTTACGCTAGCCGAGGAGAACCGGCGTTTGCGTGCACTCCTCGGCCTGCGCTCGCGGGCGGAGAGGAGTTTCAAGGCCGCCGAAGTCATGCGGCTGGGCGTGGCAGGAGCAGAGAGCACCTTTCTCCTCGATGTCGGTTCGGCCGACGGAGTCGAGGTCGGCAGCCCCGTTCTGACCCCCGACGGACTGCTCGGCGTGGTCTGGGAGGTCGACGAGAGTACGTCCCACGCGATCGATTGGACCCACCCGGAGTTCCGTGCCAGCGCCATGACGATGGATGGCTCGGTGTACGGGCTCGTGGAGCCGCGTCAGGGCGAGTTCCGGGAGGAGGACCTTCTGGCGCTGACGGGTGCGCCATTCCACAGCGACATCGCGGCCGGGACGCGTGTGGTGACCTCGGGTCGCGGCGGGATCTATCCCCGGGGCATCCCCCTCGGCACCGTGGTCGGAATCGAGGAGGCGGACACCGGGTGGCGGAAGAACTATCTTCTGCGGCCGTCGGTGCGACCGGAAGCGGCCTTGCACGTCCTGGTCGGGGTAAGGGTCGACCGTGGCGGAGAGGGCGATCTCACGAGTCTCTGGCCCGTCGCCGGTGGAGCGGCGGCCGATTCCGCCGATGCAGCGGATGCGGAAGCTGAAGCGGCCGACGAGGGGGCGGCCGAAGAGCCGGTCGGGGATGGACAATGACGGGCACGCGAGCCTGGGCGTACTGGACGTTCGTTGCGCTACTCGTCCTGCTCAACTTCACCCTGCACCTGGCCCTGGGCCTACAGGCCGCGCCGGATCTGTTGACGGTGGCGGTCCTGATCGCCGCGCGGCGCCTCGGTGGAGCGGCCGCCGCCGGGCTGGGGTTCGCGCTCGGATTGCTTCGCGACGCACTCTCCCTCGTCGCCTTCGGCGCGGATGCGGTCACGCTTACGCTCGTCGGGTTCCTGGGTGCGAGGTCACGGGATCTCTTCATCGGCGAGAGCCTGGCATTCCTCGGGGTCTATCTCTTCATCGGGAAGTGGCTGCACGATACCATCTACTATCTGGTGGCCGGGCGGTCGATGCGGGGTGATGCAGTCGTGAACCTGCTGATCGAGGCCCCGCTCGCCTCGCTTTACGCGGCGGTCGCGGGTGTGATTGCGGTCCTTCTTTACCGTCTGGTCACCGGCGAACGGTAGGCCGAATCGCCGGTCGGCACCGTATAAGCGTACCCTCTAGCTGCGGGATTTCGGCCGACGAGGGCCCGGACAGCCTTCGGGTGCAATGAACGAGGGGTGATGGAGCAACTCTTCCACCTACACGCGCGGCGCCGCCGTGCCCAGGGTGCGTTGATCGTCCTCTTCCTGGGCCTTGGCACGCTTGGTTTCTCTTTCTTCCAGACCCAGGTCCGTCAGAGGAGCGCCTACGTCCTTCAATCGGACGCGAACCGGTTGCGTCCGCTCCCGGTCCCACCTCCGCGTGGCACCATCTTCGACAGAAACGGTGAAATCATCGCCGACAACGTTCCGGGATACGCGCTGTCGCTGCTTCCGGCGCCCCGGGACACGATCCGTGCAATGTTGGAGCGGCTCAGTCCGATCCTCGATCTGAGCGAAGAGCGGATCGAGTCCTTGATGGTGAGGCAGCGGCAGGCCTCGGGGCGACCGCTCCTCGTTTCCGAGGACCTGTCGTTCGAGCAGGTTTCCGCGATCGAGGAGCGGCGGCCACTTCTGCCGGGCGTCTACATCGAGATGAGGCCGAAAAGGCGCTATCCCGCGGGTGAGGCGGTGGCCCATCTGGTCGGCTATGTCGGCGAGATCAACGAGGCTGAACTGGAGCAGCCGGAGTTCGAGGGCTACATCCCGGGCCAGCAGGTGGGCCGCATCGGCGTCGAGAAGGAGTACGAGCAAATACTGGCCGGCAAACCCGGCGTGAGGTACGTGGAGGTCGACGCCTACGGGCGCATCGTGGGCGAGTACGCACCGCACCAGGTCGTCGAGCCGGTACCTGGCAAGGACATACGGCTGCATGTAGATCTGGATCTCCAGCGCTGGGCGGCGACGATCTTCCCCGATACGCTGCGTGGGGCGATCGTCGCGCTGGAGCCGGAAACGGGCCATGTGCGTGCGTTCTACTCGAACCCGAGCTTCGATCCCAATCTCTTCGTGGGCGGCATCTCGTCCGAGGACTGGAAGCGGCTCAATGAAGATCCGGCCAAGCCCCTCCTCAACCGCGCATCCGGGGGCTCGTACCCGCCGGGCTCGACGTTCAAGCTTGTCACCGCGGCGATCGCAGTTCGTCTGGGCGTGCTCGATCCGAAGGCGACGCTGCCGATACCGTGCCGGGGCGGGATGCAATACGGCAACCGGTACTTCCGCTGCTGGGACCGAAAGGGGCATGGGTACGTCGACCTGGCCGATGCGCTCAAGGTGTCGTGCGACGTCTATTTCTATCAGGTCGGGCTGCAGATCGGGTTGCGGCGTTTCCTCGAGGAAGGCACACGACTGGGGTTCGCGAAGCGATCCGGAGTGGATCTGCCAGGCGAGCGTGCAGGCACGCTGCCGGACGGACCGGATTGGTACCGGCGACGGTGGGGGTGGAACCCATCGGAGTCCGAGGTGCTGAGTCTCTCGATCGGCCAGGGCGCCAACGACCAGACGCCGCTCCGCATGGCCCAGCTCTTCGCCGCGTTCGCCGGTGATGGCACGGTTCCGGTGCCGCGCATCGTTGCCGACGCGGCGGCGAGCCCCGGAGAGGAGTGGAACCTGCATGTGTCGGAGCCGACACTGGCGGTACTGCGCGAGGGGGTCCGACGCGTCACCAGTCCGGAGGAGAAGGGGACGGCAGGGTTGTCGGCGTTGGAGCACTGGGACTGGCGAGGCAAGACGGGAACCTCCCAGAACTCGCACGGCAAGGACCATGGATGGTTCGTAGGTTTCGCCGGGCCGAAGGGCGGCAAGCCCGAGATCGTCGTCGCCGTGCTCCTCGAATTCGGTGAACACGGCTCCACGGCCGCGCAGTACGCCGCCAAGGTCGCGGACTACTACTTGCGACGGGAGTACGGCATGCCGACCGATTCGGTACAGACGTTGTTGGAACACTATCGAGCGGGCCGGCCCGCACCGTGGGCACGATGACGTTGTTGCAGCGTTTTCGACTCGCCATTGGCGACCCGACACTCGTCGGACTGGTGCTGTTGCTATCGCTGTTCGGCGTGGGGATGGTCTACTCCGCCGGCCAGCTCGATGTGCCGGACCTGACCGTTCAGGGCGTATGGCGGCGGCAACTGGTGTTCCTCGGCGTCTCCCTCCTGGCGTTCCTCGTGGTGCTCCGCGTCCAGGTCCGGTGGTTGGAATGGGCCGCGGTGCCTGCCTATGGGTTCGGCCTCGTGCTCCTGGCGCTCACCCTCGTGATCGGGGAAGGGCGGGGGACGGCACAGGGGGTCAAGAGCTGGATCGACCTGGGTCCGGTGCTGGTCCAGCCGTCGCAGTTCGCGATTCTGGCCACGATCCTGATGCTGGCGCGCGTCATGGGCAACTGGCGGGAGCCGCCTCGCTCGGTCTGGTCGCTCCTCACGCCCGTGGTGATCGTCCTGGTACCGATGGGGCTCGTCATGCTCCAGCCGGACCTGGGCACCGCAATGGTCTTCACCGCGATTCTGATCGCGACGCTCTACTGGGCGGGAACACCGCTCGGTCTCATGTTTATGCTGGTCAGTCCCGTGATCGCGCTGCTGATCTCGTTCAGTCCGGCGCTCTTCAGCGGGTACATGGTCGCCCTGGTCGTCTTCCTCTACCTTTACCGCTCGTACCTATGGGAGGGGGCGACGGTGGTGGCGGCCAATCTGGCCGCGGGGACGGTCGCGCTACCGCTGTGGAACGCACTTGAGCCGTATCAGAAGGCGAGGCTCCTGGTCTTCTTGGATCCAACGATCGACCCGCGAGGTGCGGGCTGGCACGTGATCCAGTCTCGGGTAGCCATCGGAAGCGGCGGACTGTTCGGGAAAGGCTTCACCGAAGGGACACAGAAGCGGCTGGCGTTCCTGCCGGAGCAGCACACCGACTTCATCTTCAGCGTGATCGGCGAGGAGTTCGGTTTCGTCGGGACGGTCGGAGTGCTAATTGTCTTCGGACTGATCCTGTGGCGGCTGTCACGGATCGCCGAGCGGGTGGCGGACCCCTTTGCAGGGATCGTCGTCTTTGGTATCTTCGGCGCCTGGTTCGCACATGTGATGGTGAATATCGGGATGACGGTGGGCATCATGCCGATCACCGGCATTCCGCTGCCGTTCCTGAGCTACGGCGGTTCGTTCCTGCTGGCGTCGTTCCTGGCGCTGGGCATGGCGCAGCGCATCGCCGGCGAGCAAGGAAGGATCTGAATCATGGCCTGGTTTCGAAAGCCGAAGCAGAAGCTGCAGGCAGGCGATCGGCGGGAAGTCCCCGCCGATGTTTT
>CALKIP010000181.1 GCA_937995995.1 uncultured bacterium | reverse complement strand
TACGAGATTCTGCTGTGTGACTGGAGTTCAGACGTGTGCTCTTCCGATCTATTGCCGGATTCAAGAGCGAAGTGCTGGTCCTCGGCGTGGTGAACCCGAACGACCCGGGCGATGTGGTGCTGGTCCGGCCGGACGAGGCGGCGGTGGAGGGGTGGAAGCTGGGGTAGGGCGGGCACGGGTGCTCACCGCCCCGCAGGCGATCGGGCTCGCGTTCGGGCGGTGCCCGTCGACCCGAATCGAGCCCGACACAATTGCCGAGCCCAAAAGGCCGAAGCCGGGCCCGAAGGCTCGAACCCAGCCGTGAAAGGCTCGAGCCTCCCCTGACTACCCGCCCCTTCGCGCCTCCACCACCGCTTCCCGGTTTTTCCTCTCGAGCTCCAACAGATACCGTTTGCGCCACAACCCACCGCCGTAGCCGGTCAGCGTGCCATCCCTGCCGATCACGCGGTGGCACGGGATGACGATCGCGATGCGGTTGTCGCCGTTGGCGCGGGCGACGGCGCGCACGGCCTTGGGCGCGCCGATCATCTCCGCCTGATCCGCGTAGCTGCGGACCTCGCCGTACGGCACCTCACGCAGCGCCGCCCAGACGCGCTGCTGAAATTCGGTGCCGCGCATGTCGAGCGGGGTGGTGAAGGTGCGCAGCGTGCCGGCGAAGTACGCCTCCAGCTCGGCCTCGAGCTGTCGGCCGACATCGGTCGTACCCGGGACGAAGACGCAGTTGAGGCGCCGAACGAGCCGCTGGAGCTGGGTCTCGAGCATGCGCCGATCGGTGAACTCGAGGAGGCAGACGCCGGCCTCGCTCGTGCCGAGGAGCATGGGGCCGAGCGGCGTGAGCACGCGTGAGAGGTGGACGGTAGCCACGTCGCGGCTGCGGGACGGCGAGCGGCCGGTGATCTGGCGCAGCGCTTCCTGGAAGCCGCTCAGCGAGTCGTAGCCGTTTTCGTACGCGGCGCTCGTGATCGACTCGCCGTCGGCGAGCTGGGCGATGGCCCTGCCGACGCGCAACGCGCGTTGGTAGGCGTGGAACGTCATGCCGTGGTGGCGCTTGAACCAGCGTCGCACGAGGGCGGGGTCGAGCCCGCGTTCGCGTAGGTCGCCATCGCGCAGGCGCCGTGCGGGGTCGCGCTCGACCTCTTCGAGAAGCTCGCGGATCTCACGGGGCGTCTGTCCGGGGAGCTCCAGCGGGCGGCAGCGCTTGCACGGCCGGAAGCCGAGTGCGAGCGCCTCACGGGGCGTGGCGTGGAACTCGATGTTCTCGCGCTTCGGTTTCCTGGCCGGACACGAGGGACGGCAGAAGATGCCGGTGGTCCGCACGGCGGTGACGAAGATCCCGTCGTAGCGGGTATCGCGCGCGAGCACGGCAGCGTACATCTCGTCGGCCGGGGGAAGGGCGGCCGATGCGTCCGCGGGCGTGGGGATCAGGTCGAGTTGGCTCATGATGGCTCCAGCGTGCGGGCTCGTGACGGCTCCTGCGCGAGCGCTCTCCACCGTGCCGTAGCGGCTGCGGCGCCCGAGACGATCTCCGTACCCGGCAAAGCTAGCGGAGCGCCAGCCGCCGCATCAACCGGAATCTGAACACCGAATTTCGCAGAGCCAAAGCCGGGTTGCCGAGCCCATGCCGGGTTCGGGATACGAGGTTCTGCGGTTGGAGATCGGGTTTCGAAGAGCCCCCCGCCGAAGCACCCCCATCACGTCAGAGCGAGAGCCGCGCCAGTCGGCCTCGGTAGCGACGGCTCATCATCAGCTCGGTGCCGTCGTGGAGGACCACGAGCTGGTCGCCGTGGGACCAGGGGTGGATCTCGCGGATGCGCTCGGCATTGACGATGCGCGAGCGGTGGATGCGGATGAAGCGTGTGGGGTCGAGCCTCTCCTCGAGCGCCGCGAGGGTGCCGCGCACCAGGTGCGAGCCCTGGCCGACGTGTAGCCGGACGTAGTTGTGCTCGGCCTCGATCCAGTCGATGCGCGCCACCTCCAGGAGCACGGAGCGGGCGCCGTCGGGGACCAGGAGCCGCTCGAGGTAGGCGGTGCTCGGGCGCGCCTGGGCGAGCACTTCACGTAGCCGCCGGTCCAGACCGTCGTCGCGGCGGCTACGGACCCGCTCCTTGACCCGCTCGAGCGCGCGCGCGAAGCGGTCCGGGGCGAACGGCTTGAGCAGGTAGTCGACGGCGTGCACCTCGAAGGCGTTCACGGCGTACTCGTCGTACGCGGTCACGAAGACGATGTGCGGGATCGGCGGAGGCTCGTCCGTGTCGGCGTCGGGTGTGTCGCCGAATGTGTCGGCGTCGGCTGTACGGTCACGGTCCGCCGCCGGATCCGAGGGAGCACGACGCCCGGGTGGGCGGGCCACGGGCGCCGTGCCTCCCACCAGCGGGCCCTCAATCGGGGCGTTCCGTTGCAGCGCTTCCAGCACGCCGAATCCATCCAGCCCGGGCATCTGCACGTCGAGGAAGACGACGTCGGGCGTGAGGCGACGTATCGCCTCGACCGCCTCCGTCCCACTCCCCACCTCGCCCACCACCTCGACCTCGGCGTCACGGGCGAGGAAGCGGCGCACCTTGGCGCGTGCGGGCGGCTCGTCGTCGACGATCAGGACGCGGATCCGGCTCATGCCTCCTCCGTCGCGCGTGTATTGAGCGTGGTTTGCTCGACAACGGGAGTCTCGGCTGCGGGAGTCCCGGCTCCGAGCCCCGTGGCAGCCGAGGCGTCCGTGGCGGTTGCCTCGACCACGAGCGCGCCCGCAGCGGACACCGTGCCCGACTCGAGGTGGTACGGGATGCGGATGGCGACGCACAGGCCGCCGAGGCGACCGGTGCCGAGCGTCAGCGACTGTTCCGTACCGTAGAGCCCGCGCAGCCGCGCGGCGGTGTTGGAGAGGCCGATCCCGGTCTCAAGGGCTAGGGCTGGGGCTAGGGCCAGGGGGTGGTGCGGGCGAGCTGGTGAGGGGGCGGGAGGGGCTGGCAAGGGCTGCGTGTCGTGCGCGGGCTCCACGCCCGCGGCACCATGATACTCGTGCCCTTCCCGTGCGGCGCTCTGCAGCGACTTCTCGTTCTGCGCAGCTCCTGACAATCCCGGGCCGTTGTCCTCCACCTCGATCCTCACTGAATCCACATCTCGGCGCACGCGCACCTCGATCTTCGCCGGCTCGGGCGGTGGCGGGGCGCCGTGGTGCAGCGCGTTCTCCACGAGTGGCTGGAGGAGGAGCGTGGGGACGAGGGCGCTGGCGACGTCGTCGTCCACGGCGATCTCCACGTGGAGGCGGTCGCCGAATCGGGCGCGCATGATGTCGAGGTAGATGCCGAGCACCTCGAGCTCCTCGGCGAGTGTGACCTCGTGGCGGCTCGAGGCGTGGAGCGCGCGGCGCAGGAGGTCGGAGAGCCCGGCGAGCATGTGGTCTGCGCGGTCCACGTCCTCGTACATGACGGAGGAGATGGTGTTGAGCGCGTTGAAGACGAAGTGCGGATTGAGCTGCGCCTGCAGGTTGTGGAGCTGCGCTCGGGCGAGGCGCGCCTCGAGCTCGGAGGTGCGCAGCTCGCGGTCACGCGCGGCGCGGTAGCGCTCGAAGAGCCCCGCGATGACGAAGACCAGGACGTAGCTCGAGATTTCCTTCGGCAGCTCCATCGCGTAGCGGACCCGCAGGATGCCGTAGTCGTAGTCTCCGAGGCCGAGGAGGGGGAAGAGTGCCTCGCGGGCCAGCCAGTTGAACGTCGTGTGGAGCACGGCGTAGACGGGGAGCGCCGCAACGTGAAAGGCGATGCGTGTGGGCCACGGCCGTCGCGAGAGCCC
>CALKIP010000180.1 GCA_937995995.1 uncultured bacterium | reverse complement strand
AGATCCGGCATCATGCCCGTGCTGTCGACCGCCGCCTTCTCCTCGACGGGCGTGCCGGTCGCCGCACCGGCAGCCAGAGAGTCCGACGACTCGAGGGCGGCCAGTGAATCCTGTACCGCCCGCTGCTCGGCCACGCGCCGATCGGCCTCGTGTGGCCAGAGCACTTCCGCGACCTCGACCGGTGTGCTGTCCGGGAGCTGGATGAGTTCGACGGCGATGCCCTCGAGTGGCATCGCCTCGGGGTCCATGTAATCGTCGAAGTGCATGCGGACCTGAAGCGAGTCCAGTGCCTCTGCACGAAGGAGGTTCGATGCCGTGGTGTCGCCCGGCAACAGTTCGAAGCTGACCACCACCGTATCGCTCACGCTGAGGACGGCCGCCGATGAATCGACCGCCTCGCCGAAATCCACCTGACGATTGCGGTTCCGGTCCAGGTAGGCCCGCAGATCGTAGGCGCCGGCGGGAATGTGGCGCAATGCGTAGAATCCGGCGGTGTCGGTCGTGGCGACGTAGGTCACCGAATCTGCCCGACGCACCGCTTCGACCCGTGCATCCTGTACCGGCTTCGCCGTGATGCGATCGGTCAACAGACCGGCCAGCGCCGTGTTAGGGATCGGCGGACCGGTCGAAAAGATGAGGTCGAAAGCCTCTTCCCGCTTGTTGCCGAACAGGTCCTGGACAACGGGGTGGACGACGATCCGATAGATCTGACCCTTCCGCCAGCCGCCCTTGATCGAGATGCGTAGCTCGCTACGCCCCTTGTCCACCTCGACCTCGCCGGTCTCCGGAGAGACCGTCACGGCCTGTTCGACCCCCCGCTGACTGATCCGTTCGTTGAAGCGAATGACGACCGGGCCGTCCCACGCGTCGACGACCGCCATCGTCGCGGGCAGCGTCTCTCGCACGTAGGGCGGAGAGCGATCGGGCTCACCGCCCCGCGGTGACTCCGGCTGTGCGCACGACGCGAATGACGCGGCTGCGACGCCGCAGACTACGGGCAGGATGCGAAACTTCACGTCAGCGCGTTCAGCATGTGGGACAGTCGGTCGAGCTGGTCGCGGAACGATTGGACCTTCTCCCGCTCACGTTCCACGACCTCGGCCGGCGCCTTCGAGACGAACTGCTCGTTGGCCAGGCGACCCTCCGTCGAGCGGAGCAGCTTCTCCAGACGCTCGATCTCACTCGACAGACGCTCACGCTCCCGGTCCAGGTCGATGATCCCCTCGAGCGGAACGAACAGCTCGGCACCGCTCTTGAGCACTGCGTGGGCACCGGCGCGTCCGTCTCCCACGCCGTCGACGTGCACCGCCTCGACCCGCGCGAGCCGCTCCACGGCCCGAGCCTCGGAGGCGAGTGCACGGTCGAGCGAGGCGGGCAGGTTCGTGAGCCGTACTTCGACCTTGGCACCCGTCGCGACGCCGTACTCCGAGCGGAGCGTCCGCACCTCGCCGATCAGCTCCATCAGCGCGTTCATCTGTGCCTCGGCCTCCGCATCCTTGAACTCGGGCCGCGGCTCCGGCCAACGCGCAACGACGAGAGACTCCTCGCGCTCCCGTCCCTCGGCCACCGGCAGGCGCTGCCACAGCGTCTCGCTGACGAACGGCATGAATGGGTGCAGGAGTCGGTAGGCACCGTCCAATACCGTCACCAGCGTCGTCGCCGCGGCCTCCCTGCTCGCCGCAGCGGCATCAGCCTGGAAGCGCGGCTTGACCAGCTCCAGGTACCAGTCCGCGATCTCGCCCCAGAAGAAGTGGTAGATGGCGTTCGCCGCCTCGTGGACGCGGAACGCCTCCAGGTGCCGCGTGACCGTGGCGGCCGCCACGGACAGGCGGGAGAGGATCCAGCGGTCGGCCAGCTCGAGCTGGTCCGCGACGTCCTCGATCGGACGGATCCGCTGACCCTCCAGGTTCATCAGCGCGAACCGCCCCGCGTTCCAGACCTTGTTCGCGAAATTTCTGCCCGGCGCGAACGTCTCCTCGAGGTTCTGGTAGTTCAGGTACAGATCCGTCCCTGGCGCCGCCCCGGAGATCACCGTGTAGCGCAGCGCATCCGCGCCGAAGAGCCGCACCACCTCAAGCGGGTCGATCCCGTTGCCCAGCGACTTCGACATCTTGCGCCGGAGATGATCGCGCACGATCCCGTTCATGAAGACGTCGCTGAACGGGACCTCGCCCATGAACTCCAGGCCGGCCATGATCATCCGCGCGACCCAGAAGAAGATGATGTCCGGGCCGGTGACGAGCGTGCTCGTCGGATAAAACGCCTTCAGGTCCGCCGTCTCCTCCGGCCAGCCGAGCGTCGAGAACGGCCAGAGCCACGAAGAGAACCAGGTGTCCAGGACGTCCGGATCCTGTTCGAGCGCCTCGCCGCCGCACTTCGGGCAATGCGTCGGGTCCTCGCGCGCGACGATCGTCTCGCCACACTCCTCCACCTGGCAGTACCAGACCGGGATGCGGTGCCCCCACCAGAGTTGCCGCGAGATGCACCAGTCGCGGATGTTCTCGAGCCAGTGCTCGTAGATCGCCTGGTAGCGCTCCGGCGTGAAGCGGACCCGCCCCTCCCGCGACGCCTCGAGCGCCGGTTCGGCCAGCGGCTTCATCCGCACGAACCACTGCTCCGAGAGTCGGGGCTCTACCACCGTATCGCAGCGGTAGCAGTGCGGCACGGCGTGCGTGTGCTCCTCGACCTTTTCGAGAAGCCCGGCGTCGCGGAACGCCTGGACCACACGCTCGCGCGCCTCGAAGCGGTCCAGCCCACGGAATGGCTCCGGGACGTCGTCGTTCAGCGTCGCCTCGGGCGTCATGACGTTGATCTCCGGCAGCCCGTGGCGACGTCCCATGTCGAAGTCGTTCGGATCGTGCGCCGGCGTCACCTTGACCGCGCCCGTGCCGAACTCCGGATCCACGAACTCGTCCGCGACGATCGGGATGCGCCGCCCTGTGAGCGGCAATTCCAGCTCCGCCCCCACGAGCCCGCGGTACCGCTTGTCGTCCGGATGCACCGCAACACCGGTATCGCCCAACATCGTTTCCGGCCGCGTCGTCGCCACGACCAGGTACGCCCGCCCATCCGGAAGCCTCGGCAACCCCTCGCCCGCCCCCTCGTCCTGCGAAGCCAGGGGGTAGCGGAGGTGGTACAGCTTCCCCTGAGATTCCTCCGGCTCCGCCTCCTCGTCCGAGAGCGCGGTAAGACAGCGCGGGCACCAGTTGATGATGTAGTGGCCGCGGTAGATCAGCCCCTTCTCGTGGAGCCGGACGAAGACCTCGCGAACTGCACGGGACAGCCCCTCGTCCAGCGTGAAACGCGTGCGGCTCCAGTCGCACGAAGCGCCGATCGAGCGAAGCTGCTCCAGGATCGTAGAGCCCGTCTCGTCGACGTAATCCCATACGCGCTCGACGAACGCCTCGCGGCCCAGGTCGTAGCGGGTCTTCCCTTCCTTGGCCAGGATACGCTCGACCACGTTCTGCGTGGCGATCCCCGCGTGGTCGGTGCCGGGCAGCCAGAGCGCTTCGTAGCCCTGCATCCGCCGCCATCGGATCAACAGGTCCTGCAGCGTATTGTTGAGGCCGTGCCCCATGTGCAGGTTGGCCGTGACGTTCGGTGGAGGGATGACGATGACGTAAGGCGTGCGCTCACCCTCGAGCACCGGCTCGGCATCGGCGTGGAAATAGCCCTGCTCCTGCCAGTGCTGGTAGAGCGCGCCCTCGATGGCGCTCGGATCGTACTGTGGTGAAAGCGGTTCGGTCATGATCTCTGCCGGTGACATTGAAAACGGAAGGGTAGCCACCTACGTTCCGCTTCGTCAACCGGCAGAGACTACACCGGAGAGGTCAACTGCGATCCTTCAAGTCCCGCTCGACCAGCTCCCTCTCGAGACCCGACTCTTCGAGCGTGAGCTCGGTGCCCTTCTTCACGTTCTCGTGGATGCGGGATCCGGGGTTCATCTCCTGTATCGGCTCCGCCGGCACGTTGCCGAGGCGTCGGTGCGACGTCTCGTCCACCGTGCCCCGGTCGGTCGGCCCGGCCGTCGGTATCGTGTGGCCCTCCACGCCAGGTGCGACCTTCTCCAGCTCTTCGCTGCTCAGCTCACCGGCACGGTCCACGCCCAACTTGCGTGAGACGATCGACGTCTTGTCGTCCGGACGGCCTGGATCCGTCTCGTGCCCCTGGCGACGCATCCCCATCCCGACACGGTTTCCGTACCAGTGACTGCCCCGCGCGCCCGGCCCCCGCTCCGCATTGCGACGACGCGAATCGGCCAGGTGCTCCTCGAGGATCTCGGTGTCCATGCGATTGAGCACGGTTCGCACCCCGGGGACGCGCTGCACCACCGCGACGACGCGCGCGGCCTCCTCCTCGTCGCGCACCGAGCCGGTGAGTTCCACGATGCCGTCACTCAACGCGCCGACCTGGATGTCTACGCGTGTGAGCAACCCCTCCTCCTCGAGCGCCGCATCGACCCGCGCCTCGAGCCGATCGAGTGCGCCGGGCGCGAGGAGACCCCGCGCCGAGCGCAGACTTCGGCGTGCGAGGATCACACCGACGGCGAGGCCCAACACCGCACCCCCGCCCACGACCCAGTACCCCACGTTGCTTTCCGAACGACGGTCACGAAACATCTTGCCTCCCGATGGGAACGGACCTTGAAGGCCGCACCCGAGCGGTGCAATTCACAGACCAGACTCCCACGACCCAGTCCAGGAACGGCCCATGATGCTCGGCGCATTCACATTCGTGCTGCACTCCCATCTGCCCTACGTCCTCGCCCACGGTCGCTGGCCTCACGGTACAGAATGGCTCAATGAGGCCGCCGCCGAATCCTACCTCCCACTGATCCGTGGTATCGAGCGGCTCCTCGACCGAGGACTCCGCCCCGGGATCACACTCGGCATCACGCCGATTCTGGCCGAGCAGCTGACCAGCGACTCCTTCAAGGACGAGCTCGAGGCATGGCTCGAGGAGCGGATCGAATCCGCTCGCCACGACGCCGAGGTCTTCCAGTGGCAGAATCACGACCGGCGGGCACGCGTCGCGGCGCACTGGGAGGCGCTCTTCTCCGAGCGTCTGCGCGACTTCCGCGAACGCTACGACCGCGACATCGTCGGTGCGTTCCGTCGCCTTCAGGATGTGGGCGCGATCGAGATCATCACCAGCGCCGCCACGCACGGCTACCTGCCGCTGATCGGCACGGACGAGGCGGTTCGGGCGCAGATCCGCATCGGTGTGGAAACCTACCGCCGCCACTTCGGGCGTACGCCTCGAGGGATCTGGCTCCCCGAATGCGCCTACCGCCCCCGCTACGACTGGGCGCCGCCCGTGAGTGGGCCCGTCGTCCCTCGACCCGGGCTGCGCCGCGGCATCGAAGAATTTCTGGCCGAAGAAGGCATCGAGTACTTTTTCATCGACACGCATCTCTTGCGCGGCGGCGAAGCGATGGGCACGTACGCGCAGCTCCACCCCGCCCTGCGTCGACTGGCCGAGCGCTACGCTCGCGAGTACGGTGAGAAGATCCGGCCCGAGGACGTCGACCGCACGCCCAACGCCATGTACCGCGTGCACTCTCCCGATGGCCTGCCGGCACCGGTCCATGCCTACGCACGCGAACCGGCCGCTTCTCTCCAGGTCTGGAGCGGCGAGTGGGGCTACCCCGGCGACGGCTGGTACCTCGAGTTCCACAAGCGGCATCACCCCGGCGGCCACAGCTACTGGCGCGTCACTGGACGCGGCGTCGGACTCGGCGATAAGGCCGAGTACGAGCCCGAGCGCGCCGCCGAGCGGCTCGAAGAGAACGCGAACCATTTCCACCAACTCGTGCGCCAGCGCCTGTTGCAGCACAGGGATGTCTTCGGAGAGCCGGGGATCGTCGTCGCGCCCTTCGACACCGAGCTCTTCGGGCACTGGTGGCACGAGGGCGTGGAGTGGATCGTCCGCGTCCTAGAGAAGCTCTCCGCAGACGACGAGCTAGAGCTCACCTCGGGCGGCGGCTACGTCGACCACCACGCGCCGGCGGGCGACGTGGCACTCCCGGAAGGATCATGGGGTGAGGGCGGTTCGCACTACATTTGGCTGAACCAGGAAACCGAGTGGACGTGGCCCGAGATCTACCGCGCCGAGCTTACGCTCCGGAGTCTGGTGGACCGCTGGCTCGAGCAGGAGCACGACATCATACACCGGCTCCTCCACCTCGCGGCACGCGAACTCCTCCTCCTCCAATCCTCCGATTGGCAGTTCCTCATCTCGACGCAGGCGGCCAAGGATTACGCACAGCTCCGCTTCGACAACCACCTTCATACCTTCGACAGGGCCGTGGACCTGGTGCGAAGACAGGAGCGCGGTGAGGACCTAAGGGAGAGCGATTGGAAGTTCATCGGTGACGCAGAAGCGCGCGATGGTGCGATCTTTCCCGACCTCGATCTGGGGCTCTGGAGGTCCGGCTCTGCGACCTGATCAATCTCTTCGCGTGGCATAAAGGAACACAGGGGTGCGCGGAGTAACCAACGGCTCCGCGCACCCCTGTGTCGTTTTCCTGACTCCGCGTCCCCGTGTCAGACACCTGACGGTTGGGCCACTGGGAGGGCGCCGCCCGTGTCCTCGAATCAGTTCGTTCCGCCGTCCGTCCCGGAGCCGTTGTTCTTCTTCTTCTCGCTCCGTTCCTTGTCCTTCCGCTCCCGGATGGCCTCGACGCGTTCCTTGAGGTTCTCGCGCGAACGCGACTGCGCCTCCTGACCGCGGATCTCGCCGTCCTGCCGTGCGCGTTTCCCTGCCTCATCGCGCTGCCACGGAGGTGGCGAAAAATTGATCGGGAGCGGCAGCGTCAGGTCGCCGAGGTGCAGCTTTCCGGGCGAGACACCCCATTTCTTGCCCTCCGCATCCTCGTGCGTCCAGTCCAGGGCGCTTGCGGCACGCGCACCCTCGGCAGCCATCGAGTCGTTCCACTCGGTGATACGATCGGCGATCCGCGCGCGTGCCCGTTCCAGATCGGATGGTTCCGGCAACTCGGGCGTCTCCGGCCGCGTCCAGAGTCGTGGGTCGCCCATCCGGGGGCGCAGGCGCTGCTCGGGCGGGACATCCGCCCACGGGTCCACGGCGGCGGGTGCATCCTCGACCCCGGGCCCCGGCTGCGTCTCCACGACCGGTTCCGGCTCCTCCCTTTCGGGTTCGACCGGATCCTCCACGCCTGCCTCAGCGTCCGGTACCGGGACGATTCGCTCCACCCGCATCTCGTAGCGCTCGCCGCCCCGGACCGCCACTACCGTCGGATACTCGTCCGTCGGCCGCACCTCCAGTTGCGTGTGCCAGGCAAAGAAGAAAAAAAGCAGATGCAATACGACGGACACCACGAGCCCGGCCACCAACGCTCGTCGATACGACGGGCGTGCTCGCACGTGAGCGGTGGCGGCTCGTGGCGCCGACGGCGGCGAGGGTCGAGGGGACGGGCGTAGCGGGGCGGTGGCTCTCATTTGCTCCTTTCTAACCCACCCGTCCAACGCCAGTTCCGGACCGTCAGATCAGTGCGCCCAGCCGTGCGGCCGCTTCCTGCAGCCGCGCAGGCGGTTGCGTCAGTGCGATGCGGAAGAACCCTTCGCCGCCCTCACCCAGCGCGGCTCCCGGCATCACGACCACTCCCTGCTCCACGAGGGCGCGCCGCGCGAACGGTTCCGATGGCCCTCCACCCGGGGTCGGCACCCACAGGTACATCGTTGCGGCGGGCGACGCCGCGTAGAACCCCTGCTCCCGGAGCGCCTCCACCATCGCATCCCGCCGCTCACGGAACGCCTGAACGTTGCCCGGCACCCACGACTCCCAACTCTCGAGCGCCGCCTTCCCCGCCGCCTGCACCGCCATGAACGCACCGGTGTCGACGAACGACTTCACTCGCGACAGCGCTGCGATGATCTCCTCTCCACCCGCGGCCCAGCCCATCCGCCACCCGGTCATGTTGTAGGTCTTGGAGAAGGAATGGAATTCGACCGCGACATCACGCGCTCCATCGATCTCGAAGATGCTGGGCGGCTGATAGCCGTCGAATGCGATCTCGCTGTATGCGTTGTCGTAGACCAGGACGATCCCGTGCTGGTGACAGAAGGCGACGGCCTCCTCCAGATACTCGCGCGGCGCGATCGCGGCCGTCGGGTTGTTCGGGTAGTTCAGGTAGAGGATCTTGGCTCGGCTGACCACGTCCGCGGGCAGGTCGTCGAGTGGGATCAGGAACCGGTTCTCCGGGCGGAGCGGCACCTTGTACGGCTCGCCGCCGGCGAGGAGCGTCCCACCCACGTACGGCTGATAGCCCGGGTCGGGCACGATCGTGTAGTCGCCAGGCCCCACGTAGCAGAAGGCCAGATGCGCGATCCCCTCCTTCGAGCCGATGATTGGGAGGATCTCCTTGAACGGATCGAGCTGAACACCGAAGCGTCGATCCATCCACGCCACGACCGCCTCGCGGAATGCCGGCAGGCCGAGCTGGAACGGGTATCGGCCCATGTCCGGCTCACCGGCGGCGCGGATCAACGCCTCGGTCGCCGCGGGAGGCGGCGCCAGATCCGCATCCCCCGCGCCGAGATCGATCACATCCACGCCCTTCGCCCTGAGCTCCCGCTTGATCTGCGGGACGTCGGCCAGGGGGTACGCCGGAAAGTTGCGGAAGCGCTCCGCGAGTTCGAGCTTCGATGTCGTCGCCATACCGCTCACTCAATCCGTGGACGGCCACGGCCGTCCCTGTTCGAAGATGCGCCCCCGGCACTTCGTTCCGGAGGCGATTGCCGTGCTACATCTGCCTGCAGATCATTTCGGGTTTCGGCTGCGAACCGACAATTTGTCGGCCGAGTGTCTCTACGCGTTCGCCGCGACTCGCTTCGCTTCCGCCGGGCCCCTCTACGCGTCCGCCGCGATCACGGGATTGCGCACGCGCCCGTGACCGACCACCTCGACTTCCACCTCGTCGCCGGGTCGCAGTGGGCCCACGCCTTCAGGCGTGCCTGTGGCCAGGACATCGCCGGGCTCGAGCGTCATGATCCGGCTCGCGTATGCGATCAGCGTGGGCAAGCCGAAGGCCATGTCCGAGGCCTTGCCGTGCTGGCGCACCTCGCCATTCACACGGCAGACGACCTCGAGCGCACGCCAGTCGCCCTGCAGCGGGGACGGCGACCCGATCGGGCAGAAGGTGTCGAAACCCTTCGCACGCGTCCACTGGCCGTCGGTCCGCTGGAGGTCGCGAGCGGTCACATCATTGAGTGGCGCAACCCCTGCCACGACTTCGAGAGCCTCGGCCTCCGACACGTTGCGGGCACGCCGACCGATGATGATGGCGATTTCGCCCTCGTGCTCGATGCGGTCCGATTCAGCCGGGAGCACGATCGCCTCGCCGTCGGAGATGATGGCCGATGGCGGCTTGAGAAAAAGGAGCGGGCGCTCGGGAACCTCGTTACCCAACTCACGGGCATGCGCCACGTAGTTGCGCCCCACGCAAATGATCTTCGTCGGCTTCACGATTGGGTTGGTTTCGGGGATTCACGGAACTGTGCCGACAGTCTATCTCCGATGCCGTCCAGGCGCCAGGCCCCGCCACGCGGCCCGAACGCTTCGGTACGGAACCGATTTCGCCGGGGTCTCTGTCATTCCCAACCGGTATCGCGGGAGCACGGAGATCGAGTCACACGAAGCTCTCGGGATTCGAATAGCGCATCGGTTCATGCGGCGCCTGCATCGTTGCAGTGAACACGTCCAACGCGGACTGCGGTTGAAACCGCCCGCACCTCGCTGTCGTAAGGGACTCCAGTTACCGCAGTCCCCGTAACCGGAGCACTCGACCCATGGAAACGAACTACAACACCCGTTCTCAGCGCCCGGGCTTCATCCGGACCGGGCTCCTCATTATCGGCGCAATCACGCTGGCCG
Source organism: uncultured bacterium (assembly GCA_937995995.1). GTDB lineage: Bacteria > Gemmatimonadota > Gemmatimonadetes > Longimicrobiales > RSA9 > CALBZE01. Next base: position 1,999 of record CALKIP010000180.1, on the reverse strand, counting down.
TGCTCCTGCTGCCCGCACTCCTTGCCTTCTCGGTGGTCGCCGTGCCCGTCCTCGCGACGATCGCGGCGGTCGGCATCCCACTCGCGCTGATCTTCGTGGTGGGCCTGCCGGTCGTGCTCGTCCTGGGACCGGTGGCGCTGATCGTGACCGTCGTCGTGGGGCTGTTGGCGGGCGCGCTTTCGCTTCTTGGCGCTCTCCTCAAGCTCTTCGTCTTCGTGATCGCGCCGATCGCCCTCCTCGGCTGGCTGGTGATGCGATTCCTGCCCGCCTAACTCCTCGAACGCCGGGTGCCCCGGGCCGCGAGCCGTCGCTCGCGACCGGCACCCGGCGCCCTCCCTATACGCCGCCCACAGGCTGCTCGAGCGCGTAGAACTCCCGAACCGCCGGCGCCAGCTCCGCCCACGGCCCCACCCGGACAGGCGCCGGTGGCAGGCTGTCCAGGAAATACCTCCCGTACCCCTTTTCCACCACCCGCCGATCCAGCAACACGATCGCACCGCGATCCGTACGCGAGCGGATCAGCCGGCCGAATCCCTGCTTGAGGCGCAGCGCCGCATGGGGCAGCATGTAGCCGTAGAAGGAGTTGCCGCCGTCGCGCTCGATCGCTTCGATCCGTGCCGCGGTGAGCGGTTCCGACGGCACCTTGAACGGCAGCTTGGCGATGACGAGGCCCCGTAGCGGCCGACCCGGCACGTCCACCCCCTCCCAGAACGACGCGACGCCGAGGAGGATTCCGTGCCCCGAGGCCGTGAAGCTCTCGACCAACCGCGCCCGTGGCGCCTCGCCCTGGACGAAGAGCGGCCAGCGGCCGTCCACGCCTCGTCGCCTCAGCTCGCCGGCCACCCGCTGGAGCGACCGGTACGAGGTGAAGAGCACGAAGATGCCGCCGTCGCTCACCTCGGCCAGATCCCGCACCACGTCGGCGGTCGCGACATCGAAGCGGCCGCCCTCTGCGCCCCACGGTGCCGGGAGGTCCGTCGGCACCGCCACCACCGTCTGCTCCTCGTAGTCGAACGGCGAGGGGTAGACCGACTCGCTCACCTTGAGTCCGCCGCTCACGAGTCCGAGACGGCCACGCAAGAAGTCGAAGCCATCGCGCGTCGCCATCGTGGCCGAGGTCAGCACCGCCGTCTCCACGCGCTCGAAGAGCGCCTCCCTGAGTGCGCCGGAGACGTCCACCGGCGCGGCATTGGCAACTACGTTCGCCTCCCTGCCACTGCCCCCGCCGCGCCGCTCCAGCCAGCGGACCATGGGCACCGGGTCATCGGCCGGGGAGAAGGCCAGCCGCAGCGCGTCCAGTGCGCCGCGGGTCCGGCCGGATGCTGCTTCCAGTTCGAGGAGCTGTTCCTCGAGCGCCTCCAACCAGCGGCTGTCGATCCGGATCAACTCTCGGAGCTGGTCCAGCCCCCGGATCAGCGAATCGAGGGCGATGGCCAGATTCTCGTGCGACACCGCCAGACCATCTGTCCACTCGGGTCGGGAGGTGAAGTCCGCATCCAGCCGAACCACGCCGTCATCCGCGGCCAGCACGAGTGACTCGAGCCGCTCGAAAAAGGTGCCCACGTGCTCCCTGGTCCGTTCGACGGAGGGGCGCAGCTTGTCCCGGATCTGGGCCAGTGCATCCTGCTGGAGCAGATCGTCCCTCCCGGCCTTGAGTCGCTCCTCGATGGCCGACAGGACGCCTCGCCCCCGCCGGTCGAGTCGCCCGAGCAGACGCAGCAGACCGCGCCGAGAAACCGTCGCACCCAGGTGCGACGTCGCGGCATCCTCCAGGTTGTGCGCCTCGTCCAGGATCACGCGGCGGTATGCCGGGAGCACGGCTTGCGCGGTGTAGTTGCCCTGTGCACGCCGAACGGCGAGATCGCTGAAGAGGAGGTGATGGTTGACGACGAGGACGTCGGCAGAAGCCGCATCGCGGCGCGCCCGCTGATAGAAGCACTCCTCCCTTGTAATAGTCTTGTTTTTAAATCAGCAAATGGCAAATAAGTTCTCTCAAAGG
>CALKIP010000179.1 GCA_937995995.1 uncultured bacterium | reverse complement strand
CGCCCCATCCACCCCGCCGCCCCGCCTCCACCCGCTCAGACAGTCCTCGCACCCTCCGCGGAGCACCCCCGCCTACGCTTGGGGCTGGGGGAAGCCGGCAGCCGGCGCGGGAACAAGCAGTCGCCATTCCGGCAGACGCCGTTCCATGGGACCGAGGGGTCGCCGCAGTGGCTGTGCTCAATATACGCGCGTGCGCCGTCCGGTGACACACCGAAACGAATTCGACGGCACCCCTTGCCAGGGCGAGGTTCGGACCCCATCCATCCCCGCCCACGAAAACGACCGATCGAGGAGAACGGATGCCCAAGCACCTGCTCGAGGGCTTGCAGCGGTTTCGCAGTGAGCTGTTCCCACGCTATCGAGATCACTACGCGCGCCTGGCCGCAGAAGGCCAGAAGCCGACCACGCTCTTCATCGGCTGCGCAGATTCGCGCGTGCTTCCGGCGCTCCTCACGGATACGCTCCCGGGCGAGCTCTTCATCCACCGCAACATCGGCAACCTGGTGCCGCCGTTCGGGAGCCCGGACGACCACAGTGTGGCCGCGACGATCGAGTTCGCCCTTCAGGGTCTAGGCGTCACGGACATCGTCGTCTGTGGTCATAGTCACTGTGGCGCCATCCAGGCGCTCTACGACCCGCCCCGGCCCGACAGCCCGCACCTTGCCCGGTGGCTCGAGTTCGCCCGCGAGGCACGTCTCGACGAGGATCCGACGGATGCGGTGCTGCGCCGCACGGAGCGGCGCTCGATCGCACTGCAGATCTCGCGACTGATGACGTACCCGACGATCCGGGAGCAGGTCGAGCGCGGTGAGCTCGTCCTCGAGGGGTGGTACTACGTGATCGAGGACGGCGAAGTCGAGATCCTCGACGTGGCCCGGGGCGAGTTCGTACGGGCGGACGAGCTGGTCGAATAGGCAGGCTCCACGGGGGGCGGTCGGCCACTCCGGCTCGAGCCGGAGTGGCCCGATCCACCACCGCGTGAGATCGGTCTCAACGTCCCGGCAATCGGTCGTCGCCCACCTGGCCATACAGCTCCGGCCGCCTGAACGGCACGAGCGCCAACACCACTGCGTGCTCGTAGAGCTCTGTCCGGTCCATCGCGCCGTCGGTGAGCACTCCGACTGCGCCGCCCGATCGCTTCGAGCCCGAGCGCTCGAAGACCTCATCGATCGCGTGGCCGAGCTCCGTTCCGCTCCTTACCAGGTCGGCTACGCGGTCCGGAAGGAAGAACACCCCCGTCTGGGCTCGGCCTTCCTGGCCGCGTGACAGGACCACGATCCAGGCGTACGAGGCGAGTCCTTCTGGCCGTTCCTCGACGCCACCTTCGAGTCCCACCCACGCATCCGCATCGGGTACCCGCTCCATCGCCGCTCGGGCACGATTGCGGGCACCTCTCAGCGTTTCATCATCGGAGAGCGGCTGGTCACTCACGCCTGAGGCGACCGAGACGGTTTCGACCTCGAACGTCTCCTCGGGAAAGACCCTGCGAAACCCGTTCAGCGCGGCTCGCGCCTTCACCGGGTTTTTGGATGCGACGACGATGCGTTTCATCCAGCGACCTCTGTCGTGTCAAGCATGAAAGTTGCCCTAAGTGTAGTGGTGACCACGTGTTGTCGATTTCTTACTGGGTGGTGCCATGGCCAAGGACATCAGGAACAAGAAGGTGGCGATCCTTGTCGCGACGGGTTTCGAGGAGGTCGAGCTCACCGAGCCCCGCAAGGCTCTCGAAGAAGCCGGCGCGACCACGCACCTCATCTCACCGGTGCCGGACAAGGTACGCTCGTGGAACCACACCGAGTGGGGTGACGAATACGACGTCGACGTCCCCCTCGACGAGGCCAATCCCGACGACTACGACGCGCTCCTCCTTCCTGGAGGCGTCATGAACCCCGACCGGCTGCGCATGAACGACAAGGCCATCGAGTTCACGCGGCGCATTTTCGAGTCCGGCAAGCCGATCGCCTCGATCTGTCACGGGCCCTGGGTGCTCGTCGAGGCCGGCGTGGTCAAGGGACTCACGATGACATCCTACCGGTCGATCAAGACGGACATCCGCAATGCGGGCGCCGAATGGGTCGACCAGGAGGTCGTCACCGATCAGGGGGTCGTGACCAGTCGGTCGCCGGACGACCTCCCGGCTTTCAACCGCAAGATGATCGAGGAGATCGCCGAGGGCGCGCACGAAGAACGCCGCTTGGCGGCATAGACGCCGCGGTTCGGAATGGTCGGGCTCGTTCGGTCGGTACGTCTGACCCCTCTGGCGCGTGTCCAGGGCCGATCGCGATCCTGCGGTCCCGACTCCGACGCCGCCACCGAGTCTGACGGCGTCGGAGTCGAGAGCGGGTCCGAACGGGCGCGAGGCCGCCCTAGCCAACGTGGACGTCGTAGCCGCCGGTACCGAGCTCGCGCAGCCGCGCGGTGAGTCGCTCGACCGCCGGTCGCTCGGCAAGGCGGAAGAGGTGGCCATCGCAGCCGCAGTCGCCCGCGCCGAAGCGCCGAAGCGGGTTCGAGGCCAGCGGGTCGGTGCGGAACGCCTCGGCCCACTCCTCTTCACGCTTCACCGGGTCGTGCGTGTACCAGACTTCCTCGATGCGCACCTCCCTCAGCAGATAATCGATGTGCCAGTGGCACGACCGCTTGGGCCGCCGATGATGCCCGACCCGTGCCTCGACGCCGCCCGGACCGAAGGCGCTGCCGACGTACACGAACCAGTCGCCGTGAAACTCGATCGCACCGAGACGACCGATCTGCGCGGTGCCGGTCTCGGGCGCTTTCAGTATCAATGCGTAACTTCCTGGATCACGTCGCATGAGATGGGATTCTAGGTTCGTAATCATGCAGGGGCGAGCGTGGCGGAATTCGGTAATTCGGGATAAAACCCACCAAATGCCTTGACGTCAACGCCGTTTCAATGTATATTGGAATCGTTGATCGCGGGGTGGAGCAGTCTGGTAGCTCGTCGGGCTCATAACCCGAAGGTCGAGGGTTCAAATCCCTCCCCCGCCATGAGAGGGTGGCGGAAAGTTCAATATTTTGAGCTGATACCACTGAAGCCGGTGCCTGATTCTGCAGCGGAAGTCATGCCCTGACAGCAGGGTAGGCCGAAGCTCCGGAGAAGGCGCCAGACGTTCGAGACACGGGCTTCAAAATACCTTTCCGCCAATTGGCCTACGAGCCCGCACTCCGGTGCGGGCTTTTTTGTGCGCACATGGTGCGGCCATTCATTGTCCGGGATCGATCGGGGCGATGCCGGGTCGTGGAATTCGAACGGTGTCCCGGTCGGCAGGGCCGCCTCGCCAGTTACAGAGGATCGAATCGCCGATGCGGCTACTGTCGAAGAGGTCCACCGACACGGTGCACATGCTGCCGTCGAAGGCGATCAGCTCGTTCGGCTCGCGCTTTGCCGCGACACGTCTCCTGCTAATGGGGTGTCCGACCTCCTCGCCGATGCTCTGGATGAGAAACCCACACCCCGCCAGGAGGATCGTCGTGGCCAGGATCATCCATCGCAGGATGCCGCCTCCTGTGATTTAGAGGTTGGGGGTGCCTTCCGGATCGATCGCTCGGTGCTGCGGGGTTTCTCGGATCTGAAGTGCAGTGCCGCGAAACCGTGCGATGGCGGAGCTTCCGCACGCGCGTTGGTTTGGCCCACCTCTCACGTGTCAGTGCGCGAGAACCGACGATTACCGTTCCCCGACGAGCCTCACCGCGAGTCGCGCGACCCGCTCTCCCAGCTGCCGTGCCTCCTCCAACTCACTCTCGTCGACGCCCGGATCGGCAGGACCGGTCGTGGCTGAGGCCCCGAACGCGCCGAAGCGGTACCCGTCGTCCTCCACGTATACGGGGCCGGCGACGATCATCCCGTGGTTCAGCATGGCCAGGACGAGTGACTGCGTCACGTGCTCCTTGCCGCCACTCGGCGCTCCACCTGTAGAGAACGCGCCACCGACCTTGTCGACCACATCGGGCCACCCGGTGATGAACTCGATCACCGGCGCGGCGACGTTCGCCCAGTGCGTGGGTGAGCCCACGATTATGGCATCGGCGCGCTCCACGTCAGCGTTCGTGGCTTCCTCGACCCGCCTCAGTGTGACGGCGACGCCGGGCACCGTACTCGCCGCTGCCGCAACGGCCTCCGCCATCTGCTCGGTGTTGCCGGTCCTCGAATGGTAGACGACGAGAACTCGGACGGAATCCACTGTTTCTAGAGCCTTCGCGGCGACCGTCGGGTCCGGATCGTCGGTGCTTTGAAGGGCGCCCAGCGGCGAGGCCGGTGGCGCTGACGCCACCGTGGCCGTAGCTGCCGATGCCTCAGACACCAGACCGCCGATCGCGATGATCGCACCGGCAAGGATTCTTAGTACCGATCCCCTCATTTCCACCCCTCCACTGCGATCGGCGCCCGCAGCACCGCGTCCGGGATCCCGAAGGCGTCGACCAGCCCGACGGCGTCCGGGCGCAGTTCCGCGCAGAGCCGGTTGACCAGGTCCCGGATCGCACGGGCCTTGGGCGGCTCGATGTAGGCGTGCTCGAGGAACCATCCACGATCGGCCTCGATGCGTGAGAGCGCGTAGAGGTCGCGCAGCCTGAGGAGCACGCGGCGGATGGCCGGGTCGTCCTGCCGCTCGATCCCTTCCTGGAAACGGTCGTAGAGGACGCGTTCGATGTGCGCCCGGGCGAGTGCGACGAGGTGGTCCTGGACCTCATTCAGCGCATCGAATGAGTTCTGTCCGGCGCTGATCCGGCCCTGCATGCGGCGCGCGGCCGTGGTCCGCAGCCGCTCCTCGCGGTAGCGCAGCGCGGCACGCTGGAACTCGGGATCGCGCAGGTGCGTCTCGTCCGTCTTGCGAGCGACGACCGGGTTGGCCGTCACCAGGCGTCGGGCGCCGGCCCGGGCGAGGTGTCGTGCGATGCCCCAGATGCGCATCTCGCCGAGCGCCTCGCGGAACTGTGTCAGGAGCGCGCGCGAGACGAGCTGCATGAGGACGGTGTTGTCGCCCTCGAAGGTGGTGAAGACGTCCGTATCGGCCATGAGCGTGCCGAAGCGGTTCGACGCCCGGTAGCCCTCGCCGCCACACGCCTCGCGGCAGTGCTGGAGTGTGTCGACCGTGTGCCACGAGGCGTACGCCTTGAGCCCTGCGGCGAGTGCCTCGACCTCGCTCAGGTCGCCCGCGCCGACTCTGCGGGCGAAGAGCTGGGCGAGATCCTTGAGCGCGAAGTCGAGGGCGTACGTCGTCGCCAGTCGCGGAAGCAGTCGGCGTTGCATGGTGCGGTAGTCGAGCACCGGCACCTCGGGCTCGCCGGCAGGGCCGAACTGGCGACGGCGCGACGTGTGGCGCACCGCGATCGCGAGGCCCGTCTTGGCCGCGCTGTTCGACGCCGCGGCGATGCTGATCCGCCCGGCGACGAGGGTGCCGAGCATGGTGAAGAAGCGTCGTCCGGCGCTCGGGATCGGGCTCGTGTAGCGCCCGCCCTCATGCACCTCGCCGAAGCGGTCGAGGAGGTTTTCACGCGGGATACGCACCCGATCGAAGGAGATCGTGCCGTTGTCGATCCCGTTCAGACCCTCCTTCAGCCCGCAGTCGCCGATCTCGATCCCGGGCAGCGGGTTGCCCGCTTCGTCGCGGATCGGGACCAGGAAGGCGTGGACGCCGTACTCCTCGTCGCCGATTCGGAGTTGTGCGAAGACGGTCGCCATGCGGCCGTGCAGCGCCGCGTTGCCGATCCACTCCTTCTTCGCCGATGGCGTGGGCGTGTGGATGATGAAGCCGTCCGACTCCGCGTCGTACGTGGCCGTGGTCTCGATGCCGCGCACGTTCGAGCCGTGGGCCGACTCCGTCATGGCGTAGCACCCGGGGAGCTTCAACGCGACGACGTCGCGCAGGTAGCGCTCGTGGTGCTTGCGCGTGCCGAGCGAGTAGATGCTCCCGCCGAAGAGGCCGAACTGCACGCCGAACTTGACCAGCACGCTGAGGTCGCCGTAGGCCAGTGTCTCGAAGACGGCGATCGAGCCCGCGACGTCGCCCCTGCCGCCGAACTCCTTCGGGAAGGCGACGGCGCTGAGCCCACGATCGGCCAGATCCCTGATGCGGTCCAGGACCCAGGCGCGGTAGGCGGTCGACGGGAGTTCCGGCGGCGTGTGGAAGCGCGGGTCGGAGAGGATGTCGAGCACCTCCCGGCGCGTTTCCCAGTGGTCGGCATCGAGGAGCCGGTGCAGCGCCCCCACATCGAACGACGGCCCCTCGGGCACGGCGGCGCCTGGCCGCTCCTCCGGTGGCTCCGCGAAGAGCTCGCGGAGTGCCTCCGCGCCGACCACGCCCACGCTTGCTTCGATCTCGCGCAGCGCATCGAGGTACTCCGGCTCGCGCCAAGCCGCGGCGTCGCCCGACCAGGCGCGGGCGACCGCGAGTCCAAGCTCGGCCAGTGTGCCGCGCTCCGATTCGGGGATGCGCTCGCGGGCCTCGTGGATCGCACGGTGCAGCGCTTCGAGCCGCGCCGGCGGCGGTGGCGACGTCGGGTCGAGCCACGCGTCCAGCGCCGCGCGGCTCCTGGCGTCGAGCCATGGGGCGTCGCGCAGCGTGGCGCTCACGTCCGCAATCTCGGTCTCGGTCGACAGCCCGTCGGACCAGATCACATAGATGAGCGGAAGAAGCGGGAGCAGTCCCGGCTCTTCGCGGGTCGGGTCGAAACCTTCCTGGTCGGCGCCGGCCGCCGTGCCCCGGGCGGTCCATTTCTCGGTCATGTCGACTCCGTCGTTTCTCGCACTCGATCCGGGTGTCCTCTGCGGTTCCCGTGAACGGCCCGCGAGAACAATATCGGTTGGAACATCACGGCCACAACCACCCGCGTAAGCGCCGCGCTTCGCCTCATGCCGTCACGTACGGAGGCGCGAGATCGTTATGAGGGGTGTGCGCGCACCAAGGGCGGTCGGCAGCCAGGCGAGCGAGCCCCGACGACCCCGAGCCTGGGCGGTCCGGGGCACGACAGCGTGTGGGGGGCCCGCCCTGTCACTCGGGCGGTGCAAGCCCGGTCCGGCTCCCAACATGCAAGTATCGATCATGTGCAATTCATCGATTTTCCTGGAGGTAGAGTGAACGCAAACGTTCGTATTCTCGCGATCGGCACGGCCGTGCTCCTGTCCGCGTGCAGCTCGAACGAGCCCACGGCCGACATCAACAACCGGTCGTTGATGGCCCGGACCGTCGACGACGTAACATACATCGCCGACACCCGCGTCATGGAAAGCTTCCCGGTGCAGCTTCGGTCCTATGTCGTGGTGGAGAACCGCACATCGGAGGAGGTGTCGATCACGATGCCGGATGGGTGCGAGGTCTTCCTGAGGGCCTACAGGACCGCCGACCGGTCTGGCGAGCCGGCGTGGGACGAGTCCCGTGTGGCCGTCTGCACCCTGGCACTCCAGCAGATCACCCTCTCGGCCGGCGAAACGATCGAGCTCACCGGCTCTACGATCAGCGCCTCGCAGATCCTCGGCGACTCGCTCCCGGCGGGACGCTACTACCTCTCCGCCCTCGTCCGCCCGGACGGCCAGGCCGTGGAGCTGGAGGCGGGGGAGGCGGAACTGGCGCAGTAGAGTACGCGCGAGCACGGGCGCAAGTGCGGGCGCCCGCGGGGGCCGGTGGAAGGGAAGGCGTAGGAAGAAGGACAAGGGTCGGGTACAGGTCAGGCGGAGGGCCGAGGCCCAGGGCAGGTCCAAGGGCGAGGACAGGTCCGAGGGCGAGCCGAGGGCGAGGGTCGGGCTCCCCCGCAACCACCTTGCCCTGGCACTCGCCCTCGCCCTAGCCGAGATAGGTCCGAATCGCCTCCAGGAACGCCGCGCCGTAGCGCTTCAGCTTGGCAGGCCCTACGCCCGGCACCTCCAGCATCGCCTCCTCGTCCTGGGGCCGCCGGGCGGCCATCTCGACCAGGGTGCGATCGTTGAAGATGATGTAGGCGGGCACGCCCTGTTCGTCGGCCAGGCGCTTTCGGATGGTGCGCAGCTCCTCGAAGAGCGGGCTGTCGGGAGTCGTGGCGGTGTAGGCCTGTCGTCCGGAGACCGCCGCGGTGCGCCGGCGCTCCTTCTTCGCTTCGGCGACCATGTCCTCGACCTTCACCCCGGTGCAGACGTCACACGCGTCGCCGCACGGCTCCAGTTCCTCGTCGAAGTGCGCCACGATGGCGCGGTGCCGGCACCCGCCACGGTCGACGAGGCGGAAGAGCTGGATCGTGCCCTCGTGCTTCTGACGCCGCACGTCGGGATCCTCGATGTCGCTCAGGAAGCGCTCGTGCAGCTTCACATCCGCCCAGGAGTAGAAGAGGAAGCAGTCGCTCGGCAGGCCGTCACGGCCGGCGCGGCCGATCTCCTGGTACCAGCTCTCCACGTCCTTCGGCATGTCACGGTGGATGACGAAGCGCACGTTCGATTTGTCGATCCCCATCCCGAAGGCGATCGTGGCGACGACGACGTCGACCTCGTCGCGTGCGAAGGCGTCCTGGTTTCTCGACCGTTCCTCGTCCGGGAGCCCGGCGTGGTAGGGCAGGGCGCGCACGCCCTTCGACGCCAGGAACTCGGCCGTCTGTTCAACTGCGTTGCGCGACATGCAGTAGATGATCCCGCTCTGCCCCGCGCGCGCACGCACCAGTTCGAGGATCTCCGCGCGGGTGTTGCCCTGGCCCTTCTTGCGGCAGTGGATGCGCAGGTTGCGGCGGAAGAATGAGCCCTTGAACCCCTTCGGCTTGCGCATCCCGAGTTGGCGCAGGATGTCGCGGGCGACCTGGCGCGTCGCCGTCGCCGTCAACGCGAGGACCGGAATTCCGCCCAACTCCTCCTTCAGCCCTGCCAGCCGCCGGTACGACGGACGGAAGTCGTGACCCCACTGTGAGATGCAGTGCGCCTCATCGACTACGAGGAGCGAGAGCGGGCAGGCGAGGAGAAAGTCGCGAAGCGTGCCGTCGAGCGCCTCGGGCGCGAGGTAGACCAGCTCGTACTCCCCGCGGCGCAGTGCAGCCAGCCGTTCGCGCCGCTCCTCCGGCTCGAGCGTCGAGTTGATCGTCGTCGCGCGAAAGCCGAGCGCCTCGAGGGCGTCGACCTGGTCCTTCATCAGCGAAATCAGGGGCGAGAGGACCAGTACCGTGCCGTCGAGGAGTTTGGCCGGGAGCTGGAACGTCAGAGACTTCCCCGCGCCGGTCGGCGTGCCGGCGATGCAGTCGTGCCGGCCGAGTACCGCGTCGAGCACGAGCTCCTGGCGCGGCCGGAACGACTCGTAGCCGAAGACCT
>CALKIP010000178.1 GCA_937995995.1 uncultured bacterium | reverse complement strand
CGCAATCAGCGCTTGCCGCGTCACCGTCCGCGCGGGAGCCTGCACAGGCCACTCGGCCCAGTCCTCCGCGGGTGCACGGCTCCGCGTGAGGTCGATGTTCGCCTCTGGGGATTGTTCCACCCCGGGGAGGGCGTTATAGTTGTGTCCGGAAGGGGAGTAGCCACGCGGGATCGGCAACCCGCGCGGCCGGGTCGTCAAGACTGCACCCGTCTGGGTGCACGGTCCGGTCGGGTTCCCTGAGAATCAGGCGAGACCTTCGCGAGGCGTGGACACGGGTGTGTCCGGCCCGCGGAGGTGTCGCCTTTTTTGCATGGAGCTATAAACCGAGATGAGTGTCTGGGCCTGGGTAGGTTTCAACGCGTTCGTGCTGGCGATGCTCGCCCTCGACCTCGGCGTCTTCCACAGGAAGGCGCACGTGGTGTCGGTCAAGGAGGCGGCCATCTGGAGCACGGTCTGGGTGGCGCTGTCACTGGCCTTCGGCCTCGGCGTCTACCTCATCATGGGCCCGCAGGCCGGGCTGGAGTTCCTGACCGGCTACCTGATCGAGAAGGCGCTCTCGATCGACAACATCTTCGTCTTCGTCCTGATCTTCTCCTACTTCGCCGTCCCGGCCAAATACCAGCACCGGGTGCTCTTCTGGGGGATCCTGGGCGCACTGCTCATGCGTGGCGCGATGATCGGCGCCGGCGCGATCCTCATCGAGCGCTTCGACTGGATCCTCTACATCTTCGGCGCGTTCCTGGTCGTGACCGGGATCCGGATGGCGCGGCAGGATGAGCAGAAGATCGAACCGGAGGCGAACCCGGCACTCAAGCTGGTCCGGCGCTTCCTGCCGGTGAAGCCGACGTACCACGGGCAGCGCTTCTTCGTCCGGGAGGCCGTGGAGGGCGGCCGGATCCGCACCTTCGCCACGCCTCTCTTCATCGTGCTGGTGCTCGTCGAGACCACGGACCTGATTTTCGCCGTCGACTCGATCCCGGCGATCTTCGCGATCACGCAGGACCCTTTCCTGGTCTACACATCGAACATCCTGGCGATTCTCGGCCTGCGCGCCCTCTACTTCCTCCTGGCGGGCGTAATCCAGAAGTTCCACTACCTCCAGCTCGGGCTGGCCGTGGTGCTGGCCTTCATCGGCGTGAAGATGCTGATCATCGACGTCGTGCACGTGCCGACCGCGGTCTCGCTCGGCGTCGTCGCGGGAGTGCTCGCACTCTCCGTGGTCGCCTCCCTCCTCTTCCCGAAGCACGCGAAGGAGAAGGCACCGGTCCGACGCAACCCGATGCACCCGCCGGGCACCGACAGGTCGAAGGGGAAGGTCGGGGGCGGGCGGGACTAGGTTCGCGGCACGCCCCACCGGCTCCGCGACTTTGTGGCGCCGCGTGGGTCAAGAAGTCCTTACCTCGGCCCTCCGCGCACGCTGCGAGAAACTGGGTTCGGCCGCGCCAGGAACCGTCAGCCCGCGCGAGCCGCGCGGCCGAGCCGCTTCACGATCTCGAACTCCTTCTCGGCGACGGGCTGCACGGAGAGGCGGCTCTTCTTGGTGACGAGCATCTCCTCGAGGCCCGGCGTCTCCCTGAGCGTGGCGAGTGGGACGAACTCGTCGAACTTCGCGACGAACTCGATGTCGACCATGTACCAGCGCGGGTCTTCGTCGCTCGCCTTCGGGTCGAAGTACTTGCTCTTCGGGTCCCGTGCAGTGTGGTCGGGGTAGCCGGTGCGCACCACACGGGCGAGGCCGGCGACGCCGGGCGGGTTCGCGTTGCTGTGGTAGAAGAGGACCTCATCGCCGACCCGCATGTCGTCGCGCATGAAGTTGCGCGCCTGGTAGTTGCGTACGCCGTCCCAATGGGTGCGGCCGTCGCGCTCCAGGTCGTCGATGGAGTAGGTGTTCGGTTCGGACTTCATCAGCCAGAATCGCTTCGCCATCGTTCGCTTCGTCGCTTCGGTGTGATATGGATCTACGGCTGAGCGTGGAACGGACCGGCGAGTCGTGTCGACGACGCGGTCGTCACCTCGCACTTCGGCCCGGCCGGATTTCCGGTCATCGGCCCGCCCCACGGCTCCGGCGGGCCGGCCGCAGCCGGCCCACGCTTCACGCCTCGCCCGGCTCCTCGATCGTCACCTTTTCCATGACCACGTCCTCGAGTGGCCTGTCCGCACGGCCGGTCGCGACCTTGCCGATCTTCCGGACCACGTCCATCCCCTCGATGACCTTGCCGAAGACCGCGTGGCGGTTGTCGAGCCACGGCGTCGCGGCCAGGGTGATGAAGAACTGCGATCCGCCGGTGTTCGGGCCGGCGTTGGCCATGGAGAGCACGCCCTCGTCGTCGTGGCGCAGCTCGGGGTGGAACTCGTCGGGGATCGTGTAGCCGGGGCCGCCCCGGCCCGTGCCGGTCGGATCGCCGCCCTGGATCATGAAGCCGTCGATGACGCGGTGGAAGATCACGCCGTCGTAGAAGCCCTTCTCCGCCAGATCGATGAAGTTCTTCGTGGTCCGGGGTGCCTTCTCCTCCTCCAGCTCGATGCGGAAATCGCCTTCCGTGGTCTGGAAGTGCGCAATGCGGTTGGCCATGTCTTCTCCTGGTAAGTAGTCTTCGATTCGCGGGATCCATCCGGAGTGGGTGGTCACGCTACCGGCTCCGAGCGGACTCCGATGTTTCGGGCCCGGCCCAGCGGTTCAGAACCGGGCCCGGGCCCAAGCGATTGCGAGGGCCATCCTATCCCCGGATCACGACATCGACGCCCGCCGGATCGCGCACGCGAAACCCTGCCGGCGTCTGCACCGGCTCGACGCCCGTCTCCCGGAGGTGGTCGAGGAGCCGCGTGCGGTCGGCCGCATCGGGCACGACGAGCTCGTAGTCGACGAGCCCCGCCGCGTCCTCCGGCGTCGGCGGCGCACCCTCCCCCGCCCAGATGTTCGTGCCGACGTGGTGATGATAGCCGCCCGCGGCCAGGAAGAGTGCGCCGGGGTAGCGGCGGGTCACGACGTCGAACCCGAGCGTGTCGTGGTAGAATCTCTCGGCGGCGGCAAGGGACGGTTCATGGAGGTGGATGTGCCCGATCGTGGTCCCGGCGGCCAGCCCCGACCACGGCTCCGGCTCGGCCGGGAGCTCGGCCAGCAGGCCGCGCAGGTCGATCGGCAGCGTCGTCATCGCGATCTCGCCATCCTGCCGCGGCCACGACTCGCGCGGCCGGTCGACGTAGATCTCGATGCCGTTGCCGTCCGGATCCGCCAGGTAGAGCGCCTCGCTGACCGCGTGGTCCGAGGCGCCCTGAAGCGGCCAGCCGCGCTCGCGGAGATGCACGAGCACCCGGGCCAGATCCTTGCGCGATGGGACGAGAACGGCGAAATGGTAGAGCCCTGCCGTGCCTCGCGGGCGCGGACGTGCGCCCGGCCTCTCGACGAGGTGCACCTGGGCCGGCAGCTCGCCCGTGGCCGAGAGTGAAGCCTCGCGTGCTGTCGAGCGGGCTGCTTGCCTGGCTTCCGGGGTTTCAGAGGCCGCATCCTCCCCTGCCCCCGGGCGTTCCGGCTCCCCCTCACCGGCGAGAGGCGCTTCCCCCGCCTCCTGGTGAACCGGCCGGAACCCGAGAGTATCGACGTAGAACTCGAGCGAGCGGTCGAGGTCGGCAACGCGCAGACGCACGGCGCCGAAATGCACGTTGTCCGGCAGCCTGTAAGTGCTCATGATCACCTGTCCGCGGAGTCTGCAACGGCCCTCACTGCGTCCCGCCTCTGGACGCCGCGCCGTTCTGGCGATACCATCGCCTGGGATCCAGTACGACTTTTGCGGCACTGAACGCCTGTTGAGGCGTATAAGGTAACAGGCCCAAGGCGTGTCCGGAACCAGGGCGCGAACGCGAACACAGACAGGAGTGCTGAATGGCGAAGGAAGGGAAGATCGAGATGGAAGGTGTGGTCACGGAAGTGCTTCCGGACCGCAACTACCGCGTCAAGCTGGACAATGGCCACGAGGTGCTGGCGTACGCGGCCGGCAAGATGGCGAAGTTCAAGATCAAGGTGCTGGAAGGCGACCGGGTCGCCCTCGAGCTCTCGCCCTACGACCTCACCCGGGGTCGGATCACGTACCGGTACAAGTAGACCCACGTCGACGGGCGGACCCGCATCGCCGATGCAGCGCCGCCGCCTCGGGAGATTGAGGCGGCGGGGGCATCATAGGCTCTGTCAGGGTAGCCGACGCTCCGACTTCTGCGCCACGAGGTCGGATCACCGGTTCGGCCCCCTCTCACGCTCCACGATCTCGTCGAGGTCGGGCTCGCCCCTTTGACCACGCCCGGACCCGCCGCGGACCTCCCGGGCCTTGTCCTCGGTGACGTTTCCAATCCCGCGACGCTTGCCGCTGTGTGACTCCCACACCTCGGCGCCGCCGGCGCGCATTTTACCGATACGCCTGCCGCCCGCCGCCCGCATGCGTCCCCGTGGCCGCCGCTCGCCCTTGCGTGCTCCACCCTTGCCTCTTGCCATTCGGTCCTCCCGGTTGCTGCCACTCGTGCCGGTTCCCTATCGGCAAGTGTTGCAGGATCGCGGCCGTGGGGGCCGTGTGGGTGCAACGGGCGCGGAGTTGGCGAAGGCAGCGGCTGGCGCTCCCGCGGGCGCAGCCCGCCGTTACCGCTGCCGCAGGCAGCCGCCCCCGCGCCGCAACGCGGCTCCGCACCCCGCCGCCGGCACACCCCCTGCGCCACTCGGCTCCGAAAGGAGTCGCACCATGAAACTACGCAATACGACGCCGGCACTCGGCATCGCCATCGTCGCTTTCGTTGCCCTCGCGGCGGTACGCCAGTCGAGCCCCCGGGAGGTCTCGGACATCCTGCTCCGCTTCAACGGTCCGGTCCGCATCGCGGCAGACGATACGGCGAGCACCGTGGTCGTGTTCGGCCACGATGCGGTGGTCGAGGGCACGGTGAGGGAGCAACTCGTGGTGATCGGCGGCACGGCCGACGTGGACGGCACGGTTCTCGGCAACCTCGTCGTGGTGAACGGGCGCGCGGCGCTCGGGCCGGAAGCCGTCGTGGGCGAAAACGTCGTGCTGCACGAGAGCGTGCTGGAGCGCGAGCCGGGGGCACGGGTGGGCGGCGTCGTCCGCGAGAGCGAAGGGTTCGAGCCGGGACCGATCATCGGCTGGCTCTTCTGGTTCGGCATGACGGTGATCGTACTCGTGGTCGGGCTGCTCTTCGCTGCGGTCGCGGGAGGCCAGTTGTCGGATGCGGCGGCACGAATCGGCGAGAAGCCCGGCCCCGTGGTTCTGACTGCGCTCCTGGTCGTGATCGGGTTGCCGGCACTTGCGCTCCTCTCCTTCGTGACCGTGATCGGTATTCCGCTCGGCTTCCTCATCGCCTTCGTCCTGATCCCGCTCCTCGCACTGCTGGGCTACATCGTCACCGCGACCTGGATCGGCGCCGCGATCGTGAGGCGCTGGGGCGATCCGAGACGCGCCGAGCAGCGCACGGCCCATCCCTACCTGGCCGTGCTCGCCGGAATCCTGGTCTTGCACCTCGTCGGGCTCATCCCGGTGATCGGCATGTTGATCATGGGGCTGGCATGCCAACTCGGGGCGGGCGCACTCCTGTATCGTCTCTGGCGCGTGATGCGCCGCGAACGGGCGGCGTGAGCAAGGGTGATCTCACGGGATCGACCCTCCCCGAGTTCCGGCGAATCCTGCGTCATCCGGACGGCTCGTTGCGGGGCCATCAGAGGCCCTCGCCCACCGGGCCGGCAGCAGCCGTGATCATGATCGCCGGTCCTGGCGTGTGGGGTGAACCCACGAGGCTCGGCTCAGCCGCCGGGCGACGTCGTGCGTCAGTCGTCGGCGCGACTCTTCGCCTTGCGGGAGCGTCCACCGCGGCGGCCACCGTCACGCATTCGGCCGCCGGCACGGCGTCCGGCCGAGGACTCGGCCGCCTGGCCACCTCGACTGCCGGCACCGCGGAAGCCGTAGTAGTCCGACTCGTAGCGGGAGCGTTGCTGGTCCTCTTCCGAGAGCCGGCCCGCCCGTTCCGTCATTCGACGATGCATCTCTTCCTGGCCCTGCATCCGTCGACGGTAGATTTCGCCATCTCCGTAGCCGAACTCGTAACGGGTGGTCATCGACTTCTCCTTCCAGCATTCCATCCGATCGCCCACCTTTACGGGATGCAACGGTGGTACCATGGGGCGGCAAGAATGGAGGAGGGACGGAGTTCTCCCTTATCCTCTGAAGATCGGGGGCGGGGTAAAGGAGGGACGGAATGGAGTGGATCGAAGGGTTGAATCCGGTGGCGCAGGCGATGCTGGCGGGAGCGTTCACCTGGGCGCTCACGGCGCTCGGGGCGGCGTCGGTGTTCCTGCGGCGGGAGATGCCACCGGCGATCCTCGATGCCATGCTCGGCTTCGCCGCGGGCGTGATGATCGCGGCCAGCTTCTGGTCGCTGTTGTTGCCGGCCATCGAGGCGGCCGAACAGCAGGGGCAGATCCCCTGGCTGGTGGCGGCGATCGGCTTCCTGCTCGGCGCCGGCTTCCTTCGCCTGGCGGACGAGTTCCTCCCGCACCTGCACCCCTACCTGCCGATGGGCAGGGCCGAGGGGCCGACGACGACGTGGGAGCGGACGACGCTCCTCATCGTGGCGATCACGTTGCACAACATCCCCGAAGGCCTCGCGGTCGGCGTCGCCTTCGGTGCCGTGGCCCAGGGTGCCGAGCTCGGCGACGTGACCTTCGGTGCCGCCGTGGCACTCGCCATCGGCATCGGCATCCAGAACTTCCCTGAAGGGATCGCCGTGGCGATGCCGCTCCGGCGCGAGAACGTCTCGCGCTGGAAGAGCTTCTGGTACGGTCAGCTCTCCGCCGCCGTGGAGCCGCTCGCGGCCATGATCGGCGCCGCGGCAGTGATGAGCATCCGGCCGATCCTGCCGTACGCACTGGCGTTCGCGGCGGGCGCGATGATCTACGTCGTCGTGGAGGAACTGATCCCGGAAGCGCAGAAACGCGGACGGACGGACCTGGCGACTTCCGCCACGATCGTCGGCTTCACGGTGATGATGATCCTGGACGTGGCGCTGGGGTGAGGCGGCGCCCACGCGCCTCGCGCGGATGCGACGACAGATAGGTTCGAGTTCAAAGTGCGTACGAGCGAGGGCGCCGGGGCGCGAGTTTCCTCCGCATTCGCCCTCGCGCCCGCACTCGACCTGGATGGACATTTCATGGATCGGGGACTAGCACTCCATGTCCAGGTCGTCGTGTGGCGGGGCATTCGCCCGGCGCACCCGCTCGACGGCCGCATCGGCGTCGGCGCGCAACCGTTCACTGACCAGGACGGGGTAAGGCGGCGAGGCCGGCGACAGGGCGCGGAGCCGCTCCGGGAGACGAGCGATCTCGTCCTTCGCGCGTGCACGTGACTCGGCCAGCTCGACCCGGCCCTCGGGCAGCCGCCGCCCGCTTTCCATCACCATCTGGAGCAGCGCACGTCCCGGCTGCACCTCGTCGTGGCGTGCGACGACGTCCCTCACCGCCTCGCCCTCCTCCTCGATGCGGAAGACCTGCTTTCGGCCTGGCAGGATCGCCTTCCCGGGCGAGAGCTTGAGGCGCCCCACACCAGCGTACTCGGTCAGCTTGTACGCCGCATCCAGCGCAGGCGCGTCGGTGGAGACGCCCATGCGCGTGCCGACGCCGAAGCCCGTGATCGGCGCGCCAGCGGCCACGATCCGTGCAATCTCGTACTCGTCGAGCCCGCCGCTGGCGAAGATCCCGACGTCATCGAGCCCCGCCTCGTCCAGGATCGTCCGGGCGCGAAAGGCCAACTCGACCAGGTCGCCGGAGTCGAGGCGGATCGCACTCGGGCGGACGCGGCCGCCCGAGTGGCGGATCAACTCGACCACGCGTCGCACACCCTCGATCGTGTCGTAGGTGTCGACGAGCAGGACCGTGTGCGGGTAGGTGCGGACGAACGCGCGGAAGGCGTCCATCTCATTGTCGAACGCCTGGATGAAGCTGTGGGCCATCGTCCCCGCGACCGGGATGCCGTAGAGCTCTCCCGCCAGGACGTCGCTCGTCGACTCGATGCCCGCGATGTATCCGGCGCGCGCCGCCTTGAGCGCGGCATCGGTGCCGTGGATGCGTCGCATGCCGAAGTCGACGACGGCGCGCCCTTCTGCACAGGAACCATGGCCCTCCCCCACCGTGTGGCCTCCCCCTCGGTGGTCGGCAAGCGCGTGCCCTCCCCCGCCAGGGTCTGTGTCTCCCTTTCCGCGCTCGAATAAATCTGCGTGGGAACATCGGGTGTGAGCGGACGCGTCGGCTGGAGAAAAATCTCCTCGTCGGAGACGATGGTTTCCGCATCGGGGTCCACCGTCCAGGGGTA
>CALKIP010000177.1 GCA_937995995.1 uncultured bacterium | reverse complement strand
AGGGCGCCCCCGGGGGCGGCTCTCCCGCGCCGCCAACGGCGGCGCCTGGTTCGTCCCTTGCACTATAACGCCGTGCACCGACCTCAGGAGGTAATAATGGCCCACTTCAACCGGATGCGCTACGACTACCGCGGCCCGGAGTACGATCGGCGCTACGGTCGATACGAGGGCGCGTTCGCGCGGCGTTTCGCACGGGACCGGCGGGATCTGGAACGTGCGCACCGATTCGGCCGCCGGCCCGACGACCGGCCGCCGCGATCCGACCAGGAATTCGCCTACGAGGACCGCGAATACTCACGGCGCCACCTGCCACCGGCGGTGCGGCGCTCGCGACGGATGTTCTGAGAGGAGGATTCATGGGCGGCAGGCAGATGGAGGGAGACAACCGCCAACTTCGCAAGCGGGCGCGCGAGGCCAGGCGGGAGGGCCGTCTGGCCAGCGAGGCGGCGGCGACCACCGGTTCATCGAAGCAGCGCCATCACCTGCATCGCGATGTGGAGCACGTGGAGAAGATCGAGACGATCCGCGAGGGTAAGCAGGAGGTGATCAGCGAGAACACGCCCAGTGTTCGGCCACGGAGCCGGCCCAAGGGCGAGTGAGTCGCGACCGGCCTCGGCTCCGGTGCGGAAGGAGCCGAGGCAGAAGCCGGGGCTGGAGTCGGCGCTTGCGGTCAGCGGCGGTAATCGGCGATCGCGTTATCGGCGATCCATGCGCGGCGAGCCCATCGGCCCCGACCCGTCGACTGTGCCGCCTTAGCGTCTACGGGACAGCGCCACGGCGAGTATGCCGACTACCGCACCGGCGAGGGCCGCGGCGCCGATGAACAGGGCGCGACCGCGCCTCACGATCTCCTCGGTGTCGAACGGCGCCATCCGGCCGGCGTCCCACTCCTGCTCGAACTCGGGGTCCGGCTCCGCCCACGACGCCGCATCGGCCTCCACCGCTTCCAGATCCGCCTCGAACTCCGCGTCGAGTTCGCCCGCCAGCCGATCCTGCATGATCTCCTCCGCCTCAGCCTGCACCTTGGCTTCCGCCTCTTCGAGCGTCAGTCCACACGCCGGACACTCCGGCTGGTCCGCATTGCGGCGTGATCGGTTCGAATAGACGAGCCCGGCGCCGCAGTTGGGGCACACCCCCTCTGCGGGCCAGGGGGTGAGCGCGTCGTAGAGCGCGCGGCGGGAGATCCCGAGTCGCTCGGCGATCTGGCCGACGGACGCGTCGCTTTCCCAGTACAGGCGGTTCACCTCATCCGCGAGTCCCTCGTCTCCCACCCGGACCTCCGGCTTCGAGAAGCGATTGCTGGACCGCAAGATAAAACCACCGCACCACCCGGACCAGTTGCCGTTGCGGTGTCGGCGGGCGATCATGGACCCTGGCGGGGGCGTGTTGAATTTGGAGCTCGCACGAGTGCGGCCATCCGAATCGCCGCACGAGGGCGATCGCGGAGCTTCACGCGAAAGCACCACATGAAACCCCGCGTGGGCGCACGGCGTAGAGCAACCGGGCCGACGCCGAAGCATCGACGATCACCGGGGGAATCGCGCCGGTGCCGAGACGATCCGCCCCGCGTCATGGCCGCCCGTTCGGCGTCGGGAGAGCGCGCCCGACGCCGGGCGGTGTCCGATCGCAACAGCGCCGGTTCGCCAACTCGTAGGAGTCACCGATCCCATGTGGGCCGCAGCACTCGCCATCAGTCTTGCCCTTCAGGTCCAGGTGGATGTGAGCATCCACGCGGACACTGGGGGCGCGGCCGCTCGCACCGACAGCGCGGCGGTCGTCGCGGACACGGTCCGCCCGCCGCCCGACTCCGCCACCCTGGCCAGCGCGTACCTGGACCCCTTCGCACGCGTCCTCGTCGAGCGGGCCCGGGCGCGGCGCGACAGCGTGGACCGTACCATCACCGAGTACGATGCGACGGTGCGCGAGCACATCTCGGTGGGTTTTCGCGCCCTCCGCCGCGACCGCCTCCTCTACCGCCGGGAGGCGGCCTCGCGCATCCATTGGCACCACCTGCGGGCGCCACGCGTGGAGGCGCTCGCCGCACGCGAGGTGATCCCGATCATCTCCGCCCGCGAGCGCGTGCCCAACGACCTCGACAGCTATTTCCCGCACCTGGTCCACGACCCACACGACGACCGGCTGATGAGCCTGGGCGACGGCGACTACCTGCGCCACCCACTCGCCGATGCGAGTGAGTGGGATTACCGCTACGCGTCGGGCGATACGACCGTCGTGCGCCTCCCCGACGGTCGCACGATCCGGCTCCACGAACTGAAGCTGCTCCCGCGCCGCGCCGACTCGAGGCTCTTCAGTGGCGTGCTCTGGCTCGACTCCGAGACCTTCGCCGTGGTCCAGGCCGCCTTCCGCCTGGCCCGCGACTTCGACCTGGAGCGCGACGATCCGGAAGAGGCGGACGAGATGGACGAGATCCCCGGGATCCTCAAACCGATCCGCGCCAGCCTCCGGTACCTGATCATCGAGTACGGTCTCTGGGAACTGCGCTGGTGGCTGCCGCGGCTCATCGCCTTCGAGGGCGAGGTGCAGGTGGGGCCGCTGCTTCGGATTCCTCTACGCTTCGAGCGCGCCTACTCCGGCTACCGCGTCAGGGGCGACTCCCTCGATCTGCCGCCGGTCCGCATCGCACTCGCCGGTGACTCGCTCCGGCACTCGTGCCGAAGACGCGGCCGCTGTCTCTGCCGTGGCGGCCGCTGCCAGCGGGTGCACGTGACGGTGCCGGACGACACCGCATCCCTCCTCACGAGCGAGCTGCTGCCGCACTCCATCTTCAAGGAGGGCGAGATCCTGGCCGGCATGGACGAGCTGGACGATATGCGCGCTCTGCTCGACGGCCTGCCGAACCCTCCGTCGGTCTTCGACCCGCCGCGGCTCTACTGGGGCCTTGAGCGACCCGAGCTGGTCCGCTACAACCGCGTCGAGGGCCTCTCGCTCGGCGCACAGGTGGAAACCGCGTACGGGCCGTACACGGCGGCGCTGATCGCGAGGATCGGCGTTGCGGACCTCAAGCCGAACGGGGAGCTGGTCGTGGGCCGCGAGGCGCTCGGCCAGGAGCTGCGGCTCACCACCTACCGCCGCCTCGCCGCGGTGGACCCGAGCACGAGGCCGCTCTCGATCGGCAACTCGATCGACGCCCTCCTCCTCGGCCGTGACGAGGGCGATTACATGCGCACGCTCGGTGTCGAGCTGACCGGCCGGCGCGCGGCGTCGGGTTCACTCGACTACGAGTGGCGGCTCTACGCCGAGAGGCAGGCGGCCGCGCCGGCGGAGACCGACTTCAGTCTGCGCGGCCTGGTGGACGACGACGTCGTCTTCCGCGGCGACTTCCCGGTCGATGAGGCCGACCAGCTCGGTGGACGCGTCGCACTGCGCCTCGCGCGTGGCCTCGACCCCGCTGGCTTCCGCTGGGGAGCACTCGCCTCGGTCGATGCCGCGACGGGCACCTTCCGCTACGTTCGCCCCTCACTCGGGGTGCGCATGGGCTTCCCGCTGTCCGGCTCGCTCGTCGCCTCGGTGGAAGGCGAGGCGGGATCGTCGTGGGGCACGCTCCCCGCGCAGGCGAACTGGTTCCTCGGCGGCGCCGGCACGCTGCGCGGCTACGACGCCATCACGGCCCGCGGCGAGGCGTTCTGGCGCGGCCGCGTGGAGGTTGCGAACTCGCTGCCCGGCGCACGCCTGGCCCTCTTCTCCGACCTCGGCTGGGCCGGGCCACGCGATGCGTTCGGCACCGGCCGTCCGCTCCTCTCCACCGGCGTCGGCGCGAGTTTCCTCGATGGCCTGCTTCGCCTCGACCTGGCCCGTGCGCTGCGCGAGCCGACCGGCTGGAAGCTGCACTTCCACGTTGACGCGCCTCTGTGATGCGAGGGAGCGAGCAGAGCGTGGGTCCGGAGGGGCGCGCGGGTGCCCATCGATCGGCCGCCAGGCACGCGCCCGATGGACGTCCACCGACCGACCCCGAGCGGCTGAAACCACCAGCTTCGTGCCGTGACCCGAACAGGTCCGTACCGACCCTCCGAGGGCAGCCACGGGCACGACCGTTGCACGCCTGCGCAAGCATGAAACCCGCGCGCGCTTCAGTGGCCGCCCTGTTCGCCGTCGCCCTCGTCCTGGCCCCGATCGGCTGTGCACAGGATGGCCGAGGCGAATTCGTCCAGGCCGCCGAGGAACACGCTCTGGAGGACCAGCCGACTCCGGAGAAGCGTGCCGAGCGCGCCACAGAGCCCCCCGAGATCTTCTATGACCTCACCCGCTACGAGTGGTACCGCCGTGGCGAGCCGCTCCTGGTCGACGGTTGGGCGTACCAGCCCACCGGCCGCCCCGAGGCGACGATGGCGCGCCGCTTCGAATCGGCCGGCCGCTTCGAAGGCGTGACGTACTACGTCCGCGAAGGCACGACGCCGCCGTACGACATCGTCTACGTCCCCGTCTCCCGCGGGTACTGGCAGCCGTTCGCCCCCGTCTCGCCCATCATTCCGCAACCCATCCCGGAGCAGACCGGGGAAGCCGACTGAACGTGGCGAGCAAGGGGAAAGGCTGGCGCACCTTCGAAGTCGAAGGCTTCGAGATCCTGGTCGGCAAAGCCGCGCGCGACAACGACCGGCTGACCTTCCGCGTGGCACGGCCGACCGATCTCTGGCTCCACGCCTCCGGCTTCGCCGGCAGTCACGTGGTCATCCGCAAGCCCGAGGGAGTGGACGACGTGCCCCGCCACGTGATCGAGCGCGCCGCCGAGCTCGCCGCCTGGCACTCCAAGGCACGCGACGCACGCGGCAAGGTGGCGGTCCACGTCTGCCGCGCCGGCGACGTGCGCAAGCCCCGTGGCGCACCGCCGGGCCAGGTCCAGCTCCGAAGGTACGACACCGTCAAGGTCTACCCGCGCGACGGAGAGTAGCGCGGTATAGCGCCCCCGGGCAGGGCCGCCTATCATGCACGCATGAAGATCTACACACGCAAGGGCGACAAGGGCGAGACCGCCCTCCTCGGCGGCGGGCGCGTGCCGAAATCGAGTGCACGCGTCGTCGCCTACGGCGAGGTGGATGAGCTGAACGCGGTGATCGGCTGGGCCGCGGCCGTGGTGGAGGACGAAGCCATCCGTGAGCGCCTGACCACAGTGCAGGGCGACCTCCTGGCCCTCGGCGCGCACCTCGCGGCGCCGCCGCCGGCCGAGGGCCGGCGCCGCCCACCACTGCCGCCGCTGCCCGGTGAGCGGGTCGCGGAGTTCGAGGCGTGGATCGACGAGGCGACGGCCGAGCTGCCGGAGCTGCGCTCCTTCATCCTCCCGGGCGGCGCACCCGGCGCCGCCGCACTGCACGTGGCCCGTACCGTCTGCCGCCGTGCCGAGCGCGCCGTCGTCTCACTCGCCGAGCACGAGACCGTCGAGTCGGACGCCGTCGTCTATCTGAACCGACTCTCGGATCTGCTCTTCACATTGGCCCGGCTGGCCAACCTCCGCGCCGGCGTGGAGGACGTGGCGTGGCGACCCCGGGAGCGGTGAGCGCCGGGGGTCGCGCCGGCGCCATGGCCGCGCGGGTTGCCGACACCGCGCGCCGCGCCGGTGTGTCGGAGGTGGGCGTGCGCTCGATCGTTGCCGCACTGGACGCCGCCATGCGCCCGCGCAGCGAGCGCCTCGACAACGACCACCACCCGGACTACCTGCACCCGGCCCGCACCGTGCTGATCCTCCTCGAGGATGCCGGCGTGGTCGACCCGGCCACCCTCTCCGCAGCCGCACTCACCGAGACGCTGCGGCCCGAACTCGCGGCGGAGGTGCCCAAGGGGCCACGCGCCGGCTCACATGCACAACCCGTTGCCGAAGCAACCGCCACGTCTCGGGACCGGCCGGCCCGGGAAGCCGGCGCCGAGCCGGACGGGTCGGGAAAACACGCCGACACGAGCTTGCTCGCCCCCGGCACGCTCGCCCCCGGCACGCTCGACATCCTGGCGGAGGTACCCTGCCCCCGGACCGATCCCGACACACTCCTCGAGCGGCTGGTCACCGCCCCCGAGTCGGCCCGTCTCGTGGCGCTGGCCGAACGTCTCGACCACGCACGACACCTGCACCTCGGGGATCGTGCGGCATGGGCCGGGCTGCACCGGGAGACGTGCGAGATCTATCTCCCCGTTGCCGAACGCACGCACGACGTGCTCGCGCGCCGGTTGCGGTGGTGGTGCGGCACTTTTGCGGAGCGGTTCCTCGGCACCGGGTGAGCCCCCGCACGGGAACCCCGAGACAGGAATGTGGTAGCGTTGGGGCTCAACGACGCGCCCCGGCGCCGGAGCGGACACCCCGGCTCAGCGCGCCCCTTGCGACCGGCGCACGGGGATTGCACTTTCCACGCGCCGTTTCAATGCTTGGCCAGAAGAAAGACCGGCGGGAGGTTACAAGCCAATGCCGTACGTGATCACCGAACCCTGCATCGGCACCAAGGACGCGAGCTGCGTCGAAGTGTGTCCGGTAGATTGCATCTACGAGGGCGAGGATCAGTACTACATCCATCCCGACGAGTGCATCGATTGTGGCGCCTGCGAGCCGGAGTGCCCGGTGACCGCGATCTTCCCCGATACCGATGTACCGCCCGAATGGAGCGAGTACATCGAGAAGAACCGCGTCCATTTCGAGTAGGTCCGCTCTCTCCGGAGACGGCACCACCTCCACCGGCGCCTCGGGTACGTCCCGCGGCGCCGATGCGGTTTGGCGCAGCTACGAGCGCTGGTTGTTCATCCACGACCCAACTTCCGCATCGCAGTAGCCCGCCCGGCGGTCCATGCGCAGTTCGGCGTCGCCGCCGGGCCGGAGGTGCGGTGCGCGCGTCCCAGGGCGAGGCACGCGCACCACACCTCGCGCGTTCGGTCTAGAGGCCGGCGGCGCGAATGGCGTCGAGCGAGAGTACGACCGGCTGGGTTTCGCCCGCGGGGTTCTCCCTCGTGGTGGGAAGCCTTTCCTGGCGCTGGCGGGACACGATGATGCTCGCGGCGACGGCGGCTACGGCCAACAGGCTGACACTCAGAGTACGAATAGGCCCTCCCGGGGTGGAGGTGGTCGAACGGCCCGAAGGGGTGGCCATGGGCCAAGCGGGCGCACGAACCGTGCCGTCCCCACAACGTCGCCAACGACACGTGGAATCATGAACTCATGGGTCAACACCGGCGTCCCCTCCCATGTGCTGGAGCATGCGCTCGGCCGTGTGGAGGACGCACTGCTGGCGGGCAACGACGCGGATGCGCTCCTGGCGCGCCGTGAGGCCGACCGTGCCCGTGCGGACGACGATGCCACCGCGGTCGCGCTCTGCGACGAGATCCTGACGGGCCAGACCGAGGATGGGAGCTGGGGCGGCAGCCTGATCGCGACGGCCGCCGTGCTGCTCCGCCTCGCGGATCTGGCCGGAGCGAGTCCGTCGGCACGCGTCGCGGAGGCGGCCGGGCGCGGTGTCGCGTGGCTGAAGCGGCTGCGCGGCCGGCCCGGACGCTACGGTGAGGGGTGTGATCCGGCCCGGCACCGCGCAGGGCTCTGTCACCACTTCCTCGGCGGGTTCTTCGCACCCGAGCCGCCGCTCGAGGCGGACGCCGAGCTCCAGCTTCCGAACGGCTCGCGCGTGCCTGGGGGCGCGGCCGCACAGCTCACCGCATCGTGTCTGGCGCTGCGGGCGACGATGCGCTGGGGCGCACGGGGCCCGGACGCCCTGCTGCACCTCGACGGCCTGCGCCGACTCCTCGAGCTGGATACGCGGACCACGCAGCCGCGCGTGCCGCTGGATGCGCTCCCCGCGATCGCGCTCGTTCTCCTCGAGGGCGCCGACTGGCCGGAGTTTCGAGCCGCCGCGTCGCACGCGCTGGAGCGGATCGTCCAGGTGCAGCGGGCAGACGGGAGTTGGCCGGAGCTGGATACCTTCGCCATCCTGGAGGTCCTGATCGCGGCCGTCGACTCGGGCTTCGACTCCGACGCGGTCGATGCCGCTCTCGTTCGCGGCTCCGGACTCCTGGCGCTGAGCCAGCGACCCGACGGGCACTGGGAGCGCGACATCAACACTCGTCGCACGCGGATCGGCTGGCGCACGCTACGCCACACCGTACGCAGCGCACAGGTTACGCACCCCGACCAAGGAGCCGACTGATCATGCGCACCTGGATCCTCCCACTCCTCTGTGGCGGTCTCCTCTCCGGCTGTGCGATCGAGCCCAAGCCCGCCGACCTCGTCCTCACGGGCGGCGTGGTCTGGACCGGCGTGCCCGGCGCCGAGCCGGCCTCCGCGCTCGCGGTGCGAGAGGGCCGTGTGCTCCACGCCGGCACCGAGACCGAGGTGCGCCGCTTCGTCGGCCCACGCACGCGCGAGATCGACCTGGCCGGACGGATGGTCGTCCCCGGCTTCGTCGACAACCACGCGCACTTCATGAGCGGCGGTTTCCAGCTCGCGAGCGTGGACCTGAGGAGCGCGGCCACGCCTCGGGAGTTCGCGCGCCGCATCGGCGACTTCGCGCGCAACCTCCCCGAGGGCCGCTGGATCACCGGCGGCGATTGGGACCACGAGTTGTGGGGCGGCGAGCTTCCGCGCCGCGAGTGGATCGACTCGCTGACCACCGAGCACCCGGTCTTCGTGAGCCGCCTCGATGGCCACATGGCGCTCGTGAACAGCGTGGCCCTGGAGATGGCCGGGATCACCGCGGACACGCCCGACCCCGAGGGCGGCACCATCGTGCGCGACCCCGAGTCCGGCGAGCCGGCCGGCGTCCTCAAGGACAACGCCATGAGCCTGGTCTCGCGCATGATCCCCGAGCCGTCCGAGGCCGAGCTCGATGAGGCGTTCGAGCGCGCACAGGCGCATGCGCTTTCGCTCGGCGTCACCCTCGTCAACGACATGGGCGCGTGGTCCCACCTCGAGACCTACCGCCGCGCCCGGCGCCGGGGCGACCTCAAGGTGCGCATCTACTCCTTCGTCCCCCTCGGCACCTGGGAGCGGCTGCGCGACTACGTGGCCCGTGAGGGCCGCGGCGATGCGCAGCTCAAGTGGGGCGCGCTCAAGGGCTTCGTCGATGGCTCGCTCGGCTCGACCACCGCGTGGTTCTACGAGCCGTACGACGACGCGCCCGAGACCGCGGGACTCCTCACCACCGACACCGCCGCGCTGCGCGAGTGGGTCAAGGGCGCCGATGCCGCAGGTCTCCACGTCACGGTGCACGCGATCGGCGACCAGGCCAACGACTGGCTCCTGGGCGTCTTCGCCGACGCCGAGGCGACGAACGGCCGCCGCGACCGCCGCTTCCGCATCGAGCACGCGCAGCACCTCACCCCCGAGGCGATCCGGCGCATGGCCGAGCAGCGCGTGATCCCGTCGATGCAGCCGTACCACGCGATCGACGACGGCCGCTGGGCCGAGAAGCGGATCGGCGCCGAGCGGATCCGGACGACGTACGCCTTCCGCAGCCTGCTCGATGCCGATGCGCACCTGACCTTCGGCAGCGACTGGACCGTGGCCCCCCTCGACCCGCTCCTCGGCATCTACGCCGCCGTGACCCGCCGCACGATCGACGACGCCAACCCCGACGGCTGGGTGCCCGAGCAGAAGGTCAGCGTCGAGGAGGCGCTGCGCGCCTACACCGCCGCCAACGCCTACGCGTCGTTCATGGAAATGCAGCTCGGAACGCTGGAGAACGACCGCCGCGCCGACTTCGTCGTCCTCTCCGAGAACCTCCTCGAGATCGATCCGACGCGCATCCCCGAGGTCGAGGTCGACATGACGCTGATCGATGGCGTGGTGGTGTACCAGAGAGGGGAGCGGGTGGCGGGGCAGTAGCGACAATCAACCGGGGAGAGGAGAAGGCCCATGGATGTTCTTCCCAGAATCATCGCGGGCTCGCTGATCGCGGTCGCACTCCTGCATCCGACTGAAGCCGCAGCCCAGGAAGTGGTCGAGCGCTTCCCGATACCAGCGCAGGCATGGCAGAGCCCGACGACGGAACTCGGCCCACGCCCCGAAGCGTACGTCGTGGCCAGCGGAGAGCGGACGACGGTTGGGGTGGTCACCGGAGCACTTACCGGTCTCGCGGTCGGCGCCGGAGTCGGCTACCTGCTCAGCAAGGACTCAACCGGAAGTTGCGACGACGGGATCTGCCCATGGGTCCCGCCAACGATCCTCGGCGGGACCGCGGGGCTCATTGCCGGCGGATGGATCGGGTACCGCATCGCCGTCGGACCCAAACGTTGACTGTCGAGCCCAGGGTCTACATGGGACCTGGGGATACGCCGAGCACCCTGACGTGGCAACGCCGTAACGGCCATCAAACGTGATCGACTGCGGCATCTGCACCCTCCGGCCCTGGCGAGAAGGCGACGAGCCCTCCCTCGTGCACCACGCGAGCGATCGCGAGATCTGGCGCAATCTCCGCGACCGCTTTCCGCACCCCTACACCGTGACGGACGCCGAGGCGTGGATCCGTCTCACCGCGGAAGAGGACCCGCCCGCAAACTTCGCGATCGAGGTCGATGGTGTGGCCGTCGGCGGGATCGGCCTCGAACGAGGCACGGACATCGAACGCATGACGGCGGAGCTCGGCTACTGGCTCGGTCGGGCCTACTGGGGGCGCGGCATCGTTTCTGCCGCCGTGCGCGGGATCACCGGCTACGCGTTCTCGACGCTTGGTCTCACGCGCGTCCACGCCCTCACGTTCGCCCGGAACCTCGCCTCGATCCGCGTCCTCGAGAAGGCGGGCTACACGCGGGAGGGGCGGTTGCGACGGAGCGCCGTCAAGGAAGGCGTGGTGCTCGACCTGGTGCTTTACGCGATCACGGACCAGGATCTCGTCGCTACCGACTACGCATAGCGGCAGCGACGGCCATGTGGCTGCACGGAAGTCGGACACCTCGACGATCTGCCGACGGGGGGCACTCCCATGAAGCTCCGCATCCTGTTCAGCATCGCCGCCCTCTACATGGCCGCTGCGGGCCTCGGCTTCATCTTCGCGCCTCGGACGTTCGGCGCCGGCGCCGTCCCCGCTGACGCATCCGCAGCGCTGGTCGCCTACCTGCGGCTCTTCGGCAGCCCGTTCCTGGGGATCGCGGTCCTGGACTGGAAGGCGAGGAACGCCGGGCCGTCCCCGGCGCGAGACGCCATCATCCTCGGCAACATCGTCGGCTTCGGTGCG
The DNA here is from genome assembly GCA_937995995.1 of uncultured bacterium. GTDB lineage: Bacteria > Gemmatimonadota > Gemmatimonadetes > Longimicrobiales > RSA9 > CALBZE01. The sequence continues at coordinate 1,720 of CALKIP010000177.1, read as the reverse complement.
ATCGCCGCGTTGGACGTGTGGGGAATGCTCAGCGGCGCACGGCCGCTGACGAGCGTGTTCGCAGTCGTCCATCTCCTCTTCACGGCCGCCTTCATCTGGGTGGGGCGGATGAGCCTGTCGGCGAAGGCGGGTTAGATCCCGACCTTCGATCCGCGGCCCGGGCATGCCGACTTTGATCCAGTGCACGGGTCCGCGTACGTTTGCGCGTGGTCCGCAACCCGAACTCACGAGTTCGCATGAGCCGCTACACTCTTCGGATCAGTGACGACGAGGCGAGGCGCCTGTGGCAGCGCGGGGCCGAGCTGCAGGATGAGGCGGAGCGTGCGGCGGCGGAGCGGGTCGCGCCGGCGCGATCGCTCACCGCGCCGGCGGACGAGGAGCGGCTCGACCTGGAGCACGCCACGCAGGTGGCGGAGGGTGCCGCCGTCATCCCACGGCGGTGAGAATCGAATCTTTGCAGAGCTTCCCCGTGATCATCTACCTGCTGGACCTGTTCGGCGTCGCCGTCTTCGCGATCAGCGGCGCGCTCGCGGCCGGGCGCAAGAGCCTCGACCTTCTGGGCGTGATCGTCATCGCCGTGGTCACGGCCATTGGCGGCGGCACCCTCCGCGATCTCCTTCTCGACCGGCATCCGATCTTCTGGATCGCGGATCCCACGTACCTGATCGTCATCAGCATCACGGCGCTGCTCACGCTCGTCTACGTGCGGCGGCGTCGGCCGCCGGGCAACTCGCTGCTGATCGCGGACGCACTCGGGCTCGCCATCTTCACCGTGATCGGCACGCAGATCGCCGAGGCGGCGGGACTCTCGCCCATCATCGTCGTGCTCATGGGCACGATGACCGGCACGGCGGGTGGCGTGGTGCGGGATGTGCTCAGTGCCGAAGTTCCGCTCATTCTGCGCCGAGACATCTACGCGACGGCGGCAATCGCGGGGGCGTCTCTCTACCTCGTCGCCCAGGCGATCGGCCTCGGCCGACCCGCCGCCACGCTCCTCGGCGTGGCCACGGTCGTGGTGCTGCGGTTCCTTGCCATCCTGCGCGGACTGCGGCTTCCTGTCTTCCGCTTGCCTCAGGATCCGCAATGAATTTCACACGGCACGAACCATCGGGACTCATGACGATTCGATCGCACACTTTCGTTGTGCTCCTTCTCGCCGGGCTCGCGGCGTGTGCGGGACCGGATGCCCGAAGCGGCGAGCCTGTCACGGCGGACACCGTCGGCGCCGCTTCCGGATCCGCTCCACCCGACGGACCGTTGATCACCGGCACTGGCGTCGGGTGCGTCCGGATCGGGGCGCCCGTGGAGGACGTCCGGCGCGAATGCGACGTGGTGGGGGATACGACGCTCCATCTCGAAGGCCAGCCTCAGCCCGCGCTCCAGGTCGCCCTGGAGGGGGATACGGTGATCGCCGAGGCGGTGGACGACCGAATCTGGCGCATCCGGATCGTAAGCCCCGGCCTGTCGACGGCCGACTCGCTGCACGTGGGCACGCCCGTGCGGGATCTCGCCGATCTGCCCGATGCAATGGTGAGCTGGGGCGAGGGCCAGTCGTTCCTCATCGCACCGTCGCACTGCGGCCTGAGCTTCGCCATTGACGGCTTGCCGTATCGAGCCCAACCCTGGACGGCGGAGGAGTTGGCCTCCCTGGAGGACAGCGTCCGCATCAGCATGATCCTGATCACGGGCGGTTGTTGATCGGGCGAAGGTCGTCATACTC